>JAOUHV010000003.1 GCA_029884425.1 Gammaproteobacteria bacterium | reverse complement strand
TTTGATGGCGAATGTCTTCGCGAACGTAAAAAATACCGATACCTTCGGGCCCCGCCATCCACTTGTGACCATCGGCAACGACAAAATCGGCCTGACAGGCTTGCACATCAAACGCAGCAGCTCCTAATGACTGTATGGCATCAACACAAAACAGGATCTGCTGCTTTTTGCAGAATTCACCCAATTCATCAAGCAACAAGCGCAGGCCGCTGGCAAATTGGACTGAGCTGACGGACAGCAGACGTGTGTGCTGATCGCAGGCCTGCATCAGCGCCAGTTCTGGTGTAGCCGCCGAATGCAAATTGACTTTGCGCACACTGACGCCTTGGTTTGCCAACGATTCCCAGACAATGCGATTGGAGGGGAACTCCTGGTCACTGATGACAATGTTGTCACCCGCGTTCCAGCTCAAACCGTAGGCGATAAACGACAAACCTTCCGACGTGTTTTTGACTAGCGCAATATCGCTAACCTTGGGAGCGTTGATTAATGCGGCGGCATGTTGGCGCAGTTTGTTTTCAACACCGAGCCATGTGGGATATCGCTGCGTGCCGATGCGCGAATTTTCTTCGGCAAAACGCGTGACAGCTTGTTGGGTTGGGATTGGCCAGGGAGAAACGGCAGCATGGTTGAGATAGATGATGGAATCATCCAGTTGCCAGTGCTGGCTGAGGTCCTGCATGAATGTTTACACCTTCTTGTCAGCGAACGGAAAAAACTATTCGCTTGGAGTATGGCAAAAAAAATTTGTTGCTGACAAGAAAAAGCGTGAACGGGAAGATTCACCACCGCCGATAACCGGCGGTGGTTTTTGAGATGATTAACCTTGGAGCAGTGCGTTGATTTCGTTCAGATCCACTGCTTCGAGTGAACCGCTGGCAGATTTCAGACGCAGAATATCGATCAGGTAGTTGTATTTTGCGACCGCCAGATCACGCTGGGTGGCGAAATACAATTGTTGGGCATTGAGCAAATCCAGATTGGTACGAATGCCAACTTCCAAACCTTTTTTGGTGGCGTCCATCGCGCTTTGATTGGACAGCAGCGCGGCTTGCAATGCCAGCACGCGTAACCGGCCGTTGGCAACAGCGAGATAGGCTTGCTGGGTTTGTAGCACGATGTTACGTTCAGTTTGCTCCAAGCGTGATTTGGCGCTTTCGCGTAGCGCGTTGGCTTCACGTACTTGTGATGAGGTCATACCGCTGGCAAAGATAGGAACCTGCAATTGCACCGCGACGCTGTAAGTGTCAGTGGTGTTATCTTGTTTCAGGAACGAGTTATAACCTTCCTGTTGTCCGGCGGAGGCGACCAGACTGACCACAGGTTTGTGACCAGCGCGCGCTTTGTTGAGATCTTCCTGGCTGATGGCGACAGTTTGTTGTACGGCTTTGAGTTGCGCATTGTTGGTTTTGGCGCGCTTGATCCATTCGGCCATGTCCGCAGGGGTCAATTCTGGCAAGGCAGTATCCGCTTTGAGGTCGGCCAATTCAGCTGGCATTTCGCCAATGATGCTGGCCAGAGACTGTTTGGCGACTTCCAGTGTGCTATTGGCGGCAATTTCATCCGCAACAGCCAGGTCGTAGCGAGCCTGGGCTTCGTGTTTGTCGGTGATGGTGGCCGTGCCCACTTTGAAGGTAAGTTTGGCGCGTTCCAGGTTTTCAGAGAAGGCGCGTTTTTGTGCTTGCGCCACGCGAACACTTTCCTGAGCACTCAACACATTAAAATAGGCTTGAGCGGTGCGCACTATCAGGTCTTGCTCGGCAATCGTGAGATTGTCTTTGGCCTGTACTGCCGCCAGCTTGCCTTGGCGATAACCGGCAAACGCCGCAGAGTTGTACAGTGGCTGGGTCAAATTCAGGCTGACCGATTGAGTGTTGGAAGATTTGCCATCGGGCATCATTAGGTCATCTTTGGAATGACTGTAGGTGTAACTGGCTCCCGCCGTCAGGCTGGGGCCGAGCAGTGCACGTCCCTGGCTGGCTTTCTCTTGTCCGGCAGCGTAGCTGGCGTTGGCGGTGGCGATACTGGCGTCTCTGTCTTGCGCCAAGGCATAAATTTGTTCGAGATTGGTAGTTTGGGCAACCGCAGGGGAAAGAGCCGCGATGCTCAGTAAGTTGACCCCAATGGCGGCCAGTCGATTCAGACGCATGGTGTACGCTCCGTGACTAAAAGATCAGCTAAAAACAATATTAGGGAATATTAATATACTTTACTCGCTAACGCAATCAATGGGTGGATAATAGGAAAAATAAACCGGATAGATAATTTTTTACACTGATTCTAGATTTTGTTGTTCTCAGGCTAACATACTGTATACACTGTAAATCAATAGTCTATGTGCAGGGCGAAACAATGCAAGAATGGTTATCTAATCCGGCATTCCAAGGGGGAATTGCTCCGTTTGCTGTCGGTTTGGTGTTGTCGCTGTTGCTGCTGAGAGCGGGGGCACTGCAGGGTGTGGCGTTGCTTGCCGGCTTTTTGCTGACGACGGCGCTGACGGTTGGCCTGGGATGGGAACCTTTAACATCAACGCGCAAGATTGTGCTGATGGTTATCCTGATTGCGGTGTTCAGTTTGTTCGTCTCATGGTTAAAAGGGACGGGTAAGGGCGAAGGTTTGTTGACGGGCCTGGTGCTGGCGGGACTGACCTGGGTGCTGTGGCCATACCTCGCACGACTGACGTTAATGGATAATCTGGTGGTGCTCGGCAGCATTGTGGCGTTTGCCGTGTGGACGGTCATTATGACCGCGCTGTTGCGCAACAAAAGCCGACTGTCATCGGGCACTGCCATTGGCGCAATGGCCATTGGGTTGGGGGCGTGCGCCGTTATTGGTGCCTCGGCACTTTACGGGCAAATGGCCATGTCCATCGGCGCGGCTGCACTGGGTTATGTGTTGGCACAAATCATCGGCAATTCGAGTAATGCACAATCAGGCTGGGTGCTGACGGCCATTGGTGGTGGTGCGATTGCGATCATGGGACCCGCCTCAGCTATCTATGCTCAAGTGCCTTGGATGTCGCTGCTGGCGTTGGCAGCGATTCCGTTACTTGCCCAATTCGATTTTTCCGGCAAGATTCCTGCACTCAAGCGAACTTTACTCTTATTTGTTGTCTATATGATTCCGGCGGGGGGAGCTATCTGGCTGACATACCGAGCTGCCGGCCCCGTACCTTTTTAGTAGTACGTTTTTTTTCAACCTGGAGGAGGAAATACATGCGTCGAGTACTAATAGGTTTTACTGCACTAATGGGTTTTGCAACGGCAAATGCGGCAACGTATCAAATTGATCCAACACATACCTATCCCAATTTCACGATTGATCACTTGGGATACTCAATGACCTATGGCCGCTTCGGCGCTACCAGCGGTACTATCGATCTGGATTTGGCCAAGAAAACTGGCGCAGTGAACATCGTGATTGACGCAGCATCTATCGATACTGGCTTTAAGAAACGTGATGATCACTTGCGTTCACCAGACTTCTTTAACGTCAACGAGTTTCCACAAATTACCTACAAATCCACAAGTGTCAAATTTACCAGTGACAGTACTGCCAAAGTGGACGGTCAGCTGACCATTATGGGCGTTACCAAGCCTGTTTCATTGGATGTTACCCGCATCAAGTGCGCAGTTCATCCTATGAATAAGAAAGATGTCTGTGGTTTTGATGCCAAAACGGCGATTAAGCGTTCAGACTTCGGTGTGAAATATGCGCTGCCAGCCGTAGGTGATGAGGTTCAGATCATGATCCAGGCCGAAGGCGTTAAGCAATAAACGACTAGGAAACATTGGGTTCAAAAAAACCGGAAGCAGAAATGGCTTCCGGTTTTTTATTTTAGCGCGCCTGGAGAGAAATAACGCCAGGGGATGAGCGTATCCAGCGGCGATGTACATCCAGATAAATCTCCTCGTACAAATCATCGATTTGTTTTGCACCCATAAATTTTGCAGTAAAGCTGGGAATCAGCGGATCAAACACCAATTCAGTAGTACGAATAAAATGTGCAATCAATGAGCGAACATCCTCATCGCCAACGGAAATACGAATGGTCGTTAAATGAATGCCGGCTTCGTTCAGTTTTTCTTCGCTCATTTCCGAATGACTGGTCAGCGCAGGGCAGAGCACCATGGTGTTTGATTGGCCAAGTGACACCATGTGCGAAAAGGTAGGCTCCAAGCAGTCAAAGAAGCGGGTGAAGGTTGATCGATCAAATTTGACCTTTTCCATGTCAATGGTGAACAAGGGGGCGGGCAGTTCCATGTGCATGTATTGTTTGCGCATGGCCGCGTTGTGATTGTTTTCCAGTGCATTGCAATTGACATTAATGTCAGGGTGCGAATCAAAAAAACGTGCCAGCACAACGGTATTGATGACCTTGCGCATCATGCGCAATTCCAGTGTGCGTGAACCGTTGATAACCTCGAACGCTTTCTCTGAATCAAGAAACGCACCTTTGACGTAGTACACATTCCAGAACAAGGTATCGCGCCACTGGAAGGTGGCATTTTTGCCGAAGGAGTTCATCGCGGTGACTGATTCATTTTTGGGAATGAACATGGTTTCATTGCGGCCAATGACGACACCTGCGGTGGTAACGCCGGTGCCAGTAATATCTTTGGTATAACTGTGTATGACAAAATCAGGACGCTCGGCCAATTGCTCGCGCAACATGGGGCGATACAAAAACGGCGTGGCAACCGTGGTGTCGGCAATCACCAAACTATTATTTCGGTGTGCGTAATCGCAAATCGCGGCGACATCCAACACGTAGCCATGTGGATTGCAGGGCGACTCCAGATACACATAGATTTTCCGCCCAGTGCTGATGCGTGATGTGTATTGTTTTTTGACACGATCATAAACGTGTTTGAAACTATCGACATCGTAACCATCAAACCATTCGACAGCGACGTTCAGGTTGCTGGGTTTGGCAAACCAATCATGCAACAATTGAAACGTGCCGCCATAAACATTTCGTGAACAGATAATAATATCTTCATAGCCCAGCAAGTGGCTCAATATGCCATCGATAGCGGCCATGCCCGAGTTAAAATTCCAGGCCGTATATTCAGCCGACAAATGACCGCACTCCAAATCGACAATGTGATTTGCCAGACTGATGGAGGTGGGATTGAGCAAGCGTGAATACACTTCCAGCAACGGCTCTTTGCCCTGGAAGGCATCATCAATCCACTCGGTGCAAGCGTACAAATAAGTGGCCGTGCGGGTAATTACCGGGGTGGCGGAAAAAATGGCAGTCACATTATCGAAAATCGGATATGGACCTTTGGCAATGCGCGAAGATTGTTCGGGTATCAATGACTGATATGTTTTGCGAAACGGATTCTGTAGTGAGTCCAGCAGCTTTGCTAGCTGAAAGCACAAAAACTTTTTGGCATTAAAGTATGCAATCCGGTCCTTGCGATCCAATTGCTGTAACGCCTGAACGCTGGCGGTCCACATGTGGTGCAGATCTATGTTGGCTTGATACAGACTTTGCGCCAAACTGGCGAGCGATTGTCCCATGGCCGTGTCTGGATCAATGGAAAAATGCGCCAACTGTTCCTGGGCTAATTCGTCAATGTTGTTTGCGCGACTGGTTTTGCGCCGGGGACTAAGCGACTTGGCAATTTCAAAATCACTGGACTGCTGGCTTGGGCGAATTTTTTTTGGCATGGGTTAGAAACTCGTCGGAAGGTTGTTGTTGCGCATATCGAGCATAAACCTGGCCAGGATTGGTGGATTAATGTTCAATCCAGGGGGTGGCTCCAATCGGGTTCAATACAGGTCGTTATGCGTATAATGTATATTATGTTAAATTGATAATTATCCAATCTGTCCCTAAATGCAAAGAGCTAAGCCAATTTGGCGTTTTGCACTCATTGCATCCCTCCTGTCTCTCTGCACTTTGTCATATGACATATGTCAGATTTCCGGTTATGACCCCGTGTGTCAGTATTTAACCAGACTGGGAATTGAAGTTATTCAGGGAGTAACGATGATGAAAGACACAATATGTTTTATGGCAACGGCGGTTGGTCTGGGTTTGATCCTCTCCAGCGGAGCCAACGCAGCCTTGATTGATCGCGGCAACGGGATGATTTACGACACCGTTCAAAATATTACCTGGTTACAGGATGCCAACTACGCGAAAACTTCCAGTTATGACAGCGATGGCAAAATGGTTTGGGCAGATGCCAATAACTGGGTAAATAGCCTTTCCTACGGTGGATACAATGACTGGCGTTTGGCCTCCTTCGTTGACATTGGCAACGACGGCTGCAATACCTCTTTTAACGGCACCGATTGCGGCTTTAATGTCGATACGAGCACTTCTGAACTTGCTCATCTCTGGTACGACACCTTGGGGAATCTCGCTTGGTTTGATACGAACGGGAATGGCCCGCAGCCCGGTCATGGGTTGGTCAATATCGGCGCTGACGGCGTCATTTTCGAGAATATTCAAAATTATAATTTTTACTGGTTGGGCGAACCAAACATGATGTTTGGAGTTAGTAATGGAACTCAAGGAACCGTAGCTCCTGGGTTTGAAGCTTTCGTTTGGGCTGTTCGTGACGGCGATGTTACTACAGAGCGGACACCGCCAACGGCCAGAGTACCTGCTCCGGGCGCATTTGCATTAATTGGATTGGGACTGCTGGGTATGGTGGCAGCTCGTCGGCGTGTTTGATCAACAATACATAGAGGATCGTGAAAATGAAAAAACTAATTTTGGGCTTTTTGTTATTAACAGGTATTTCGTTTAGCGCGTTTGCTGAAGATACGAAGGGTTATTTTGGCAAGGTTCTTTTGGTTGAGGCCAATGGCCAGAGTTCGGACACCTATCTTAATCGACATGGAATGATCATGGTGGATGCCCAGGGAATGGTCGAAGAATATCGTTGGGGTGGTCTTTCTTGTGGCACCAAGATTTTGACCGCAGAAGACGTGACGAGATTGACCAATGCCATTGACTCAAAGTCTGTTCTTGTTCAGATTTACTCAAAGCCAGGTCAAGGACCGGTTAACTGCATCGTTGGTTATCGCATGGCAGCCAAAGGTGTTGTCGGAAGTATTGAATAAGATGAAATTAGGACGCCAGCTTTTCCATAAGCTGGCGTCTGAATCTGCTTTTCCCTCCCCGCTTTCTAGTTATTTCTTCCGGTTGGCTGGAGCAAACGCTATCATGTGTTTCCCACTTTTTGACTGGATTTGCCATGCCTGTTTCCCATGTTGCCCAGTGGCGGCGCCCCAAGCGGTTTGATCGCAATTTGATTGTGATTGGTGCAGGTGCTGCGGGTTTGGTCAGCAGTTATATTGCTGCCACGCTTAAAGCCAAAGTCACACTGATTGAAGCGCACAAAATGGGTGGCGATTGTTTGAACTACGGTTGCGTTCCCAGCAAGGCATTGATCAAAAGTGCGCGGATGGCGCAGCAAGTACGCAATGCGCCGCATTACGGCATAAAAACAACTGAGCCAGAAATCGATTTTGATCGGGTGATGTCACGAGTGCATGAGGTTATTCGCGCGATTGAGCCACATGACAGCGTGGAGCGCTATACCAAGTTGGGCGTTGATGTGGTTATGGGGCACGCCCGTCTGCTAGACCCCTGGACGGTTGAAATTCGTCAAGTCGATGGAGCGGTACGGCAACTCACCAGCCGTAGCATCATTATCGCCAGCGGCGCACGTGCAGTGGTGCCCGATATTCCGGGATTGGAAAATATCAACTACGTTACCACCGAAAATCTGTGGAACCGGTTGACCGACTCAGACAAGCCCCCTGCTCGCTTGACGGTGCTGGGCGGCGGTCCGGTCGGTTGCGAGTTGGCGCAAAGTTTTGCACGGTTAGGCATCAAAGTAACCTTGATCGAACGTGCGGAGCGTTTATTGTCCACCGAAGATAGTGAAGTTTCTTCACACGCCAAATCAGTTTTGCAGCACAGTGACGTAACCGTATTGACGGCACATGAAGTGATAAACTGTGTGCGTGAGGGTGAGCGTCAGTTTGTGACAGTTCACGGAAATAATATTGAACAGCGGATCGAACAGGATATGTTGTTGTGTGCCGTTGGCCGACAACCACGTTTGAGCGGATTTGGTCTGGAAGCGCTGGGCATAGATACCACTGGCACGGTACACAGCAACGAATATCTACAGATATTGTATCCAAATATTTATGCGGCGGGCGATGTTGCCGGCCCCTATCAATTTACCCACGTCGCAGCGCATCAAGCATGGCACGCAGCGGTCAACAGTTTGTTTGGTCAGTGGAAAAAATTCAAAGTTGATTATCGCGTACTGCCCCGCTCCATTTTTCTCGATCCAGAGATTGCTCGCGTTGGTTTAAATGAACAAGAAGCCAAATCGCAGAACATTGCGTACGAAGTGACCCGATTTGATTTTGACGATTTTGATCGAGCGATGATTGACGGTCTTACCCAGGGCTTTGTCAAAGTGCTTACCGTCCCAAATAGTGATCGTATTCTGGGCGTTACCATCGTGGGTGAACATGCAGGAGATTTACTGGCAGAGTTTACTCTAGCGATGAAGCATGGATTGGGATTGAACAAAATTCTTTCGACCGTGCACAGTTATCCAACGTTTTCTGAGGCGAATAAGCAGGTTGCTGGCGTGTGGAAACGCAAGCAAGTGCCACGGAAAATTTTTACATGGCTGGAGCGCTATCACACTTGGCGACGTGGTTGATGAGAACAGAAAAACGAACTGTTCGCGTGGTTATTTTTGCCAAAGCGCCCTCGCCTGGTTTTGCCAAAACACGGTTGATTGCCTCGCTGGGGGCCGACGGTGCGGCGGAATTAGCAAAGCAGATGTTGCGCCACTGCATCACGCAAGCATTGGCGGCAGAGGTAGGCCCGGTAGAAATATGCACAACGCCAAGCATTGATGATCATGCATGGCAAAGCATTCAGTTGCCAACGGGTGTAACTATTTCTGCACAAGGCGATGGCGATTTGGGAGTACGCATGGCCCGGGCAGCACAGCGTGTCATTGCCCAAGGAGAATCCCTGCTGTTGATCGGCACCGACATTCCTGAAATCGATGCATCACTGTTGTGTCAAGCGGCAGATTTATTACACGATGCGGACGCGACATTGTATCCAGCCGCCGATGGTGGTTATACCTTGTTGGGATTGAATCGATTTGACGCGCATATTTTTACGGATGTTCCCTGGAGTGTTTCAACCACTGCGAAGATAACCTTGAATCGTTTTGCCGAACTGGGTTGGAATGTTCGTTTGGGGCCAACGCTACACGACATTGATGAGCCAGAAGATTTGCAGTGGATACCAGAAAGTTGGCAAATTCACGCACTGCGCGATTAGCCGAATAAATTGGGTTTGGCAAGTAATTTGGCAATCAGTGTGGACATCTGCACATCGCTGACGTCGTCGCGTACGCAACTGGAACTGCATAAATTGGCTCCGGTAATCGGTTGCGGTGAATGCTGACAAAACCGCTGCAATGCTGGACCGCCACCAGTCAAAATATCGTTGATCACTAACGGACTGAGCATGCCGGCAGTTTCCATCACTGGCAATTGCGCCACATTGTGCAGCGCAGTGAGTAGTTTTGGCCCGATGAATTGTGGCGGCATTGGGCCTTGGCAATCGCGTAGCATCCGTTCTGCGGTGTCGAGATAAAACGCCAAAAATGGATTGTGTTTGCGGAACATCAAAAAGGCATTGTGTACCTTTTTGTACACTTTCAAAACGCCGCGCTCGTTGTGTTGCACCCACACTTCGCGGCCTACCGCATAGCTGGTGGCGGGTAATACAAAACTCGCCGGGGAAAAGATGCAAAAGTCCGCATCCAGCCACACCACCGTGTCAAATTCGGCGTCCAAAAAATGGGTCAGCAAACGCAAGCGCGCCAGATCGGTTGCGATGACACGCTGATGAGCGGTTTTCTGCAACAGATCCGCATCCAGCCCGTCAAACAACTCATCACCTACAAATTGGTAGGAAAAATTATGCTGATCACACCATGACCGAACGGTTTGCATACAGGGAACCAGCCATTCGTGTGGTAACGGTTGCCGTTGCGATTGAATAACGAGGGTTTTGTTGCGCATAAACCGAAATCGGAGCCTGGATCTAGCCAATCTACACTATTTCCGCCATGGATTCAGTATTGGCTGATGCTGCCGATACCCATGTCATCAATATGACTATTTAAGACGAGTGATGGCAATGGACAAGACGCTGTTTGATCGGTTAGGTGGCAAGGCAACGTTGCAAAAGGTGCACAAACGCTTTTACGACAAGCTGTATGCCCATCCATGGCTGGGAAAATATTTCACCGATAAACCCCAGCAGGTACTGGAAAATCAGCAGACAGATTTTATGGGGCAATTGATGGGCGGTCCCAAAGCTTACGGTGGAAAAGCGCCGAAATTTGCGCACCAACATATGGTGATCAGCGAGGAGCTGTTTGCCACACGCTCGCAGTTGTTGTCGGACGCCATTGAAGAATGTGGTATCGGTGAAGATTTACGCTTTGAATGGCTGGAAATGGATGCCGGTTTTCGCCGGGCATTGGTCAAAAAATCCGAAGCGGAATGCACGCCATCCTATCCCGGTCAGCCGATTCTGAATTTCCCCAAGCCGCGCTGAGTTACAGTTCTGACTGATGTACTGCTGCTCGGATGCTTTCGACCCGTTGGCGGTTAACGCCAAAATCCGAGCGGCCTACACGCGAGGATGATCGCACGTCAATAATCCCCTGCTCTGGCAAGAAAACAAACTCCACATCATCGACAAAGCCCAGCCACCGGCTGCGAAACGTTGCCCATATATAATGATCTGTTTGATGCTCAATCTGTCCGCCGAGTGCAACCACGGTGCTGGGCAAGCTATCCCAATACAAACCGTGAAAAGGTTCAATGTGAGATTCGTCACTGCTTTGGCTGTTCACGCATTGAGTGTTGTATCTGCAAGGCAGCAGTTGGCCAGTATCGCTCTGGAGCCCAAGTGTGGGGGCGGCTTCTGATTTTCGAGCCAGCAATAACAATCCTGCTGCGGCGATCAGCAGCAAAATTAACACGCTAACCAATAAAATTTTCATGATGGCATCGCCGGCAGTGAGTATGGTCAGGCATTTTAGGCACGCATCAGCAGGGATGCAAACGCGGTGGTGCCTAGTGACTATTCGTATTCGGTATATTTTTTATGACTGCCCTTCACTCGTTCAGCAGGATATTTCTGCGCATTGATGACCAGCTTTTCATCCACGGTGGCCAGCAGATCAATGTCGAGCTTGTCGGCGATGCGAATCAGATAAACAAAAATGTCGGCCATTTCATAAGAAACCGCCTTGAGTTTGTCGGCGGATAACTGCCGGCTTTCGGCTTCGCTCAGCCATTGAAAATGTTCCATCAGTTCGGCGGCTTCGACACTGAGTGCCATGGAGAGGTTTTTGGGGGTGTGGTATTGATCCCAGTCGCGCTCATTGGCGAAATCGCGCAGGCGTTGTTTGATGTTGCTTAAGTTATCCGCAGACATATTTAAGTGTTGCACCTTATGGTTAATGAGCCTTGTTAGCAATGTACACAAGCCTGCGGACAAATTGAATCCTTCGTTTTGCGAAGCATTCGGCGGAAAAAGCAGGTTAAATTTTGATCACCATGGACGTTACCTTGCGGCCTGTCGTTGTATCTGGTGCGTTAGCCATCCTTGGGGATAATGCCTTGAGGAATAAGGGGTTAATGGGCAGTGTAAGCAATAATGTTAGTTATTTGCTTTTCAATGCATTTACTTTTGTATATCTATCGCATATCAAATATTAATATTAACTTATATTGCCATTACAAAACGTAGGGAGTAGAATGCGCCGCACATAGGTTGGTGTCTATGCAGACAACCAAGGTGTATAGATAAAAATAATAATATAGTGTTTATGCCCCCTAGTTATAGGTGGAGCATGTGTTTTTTTTAAAATCAGATAGAGGACCATTTACAATGGATCAATCCGGACGTTACGCAGATTTAAGTTTGAAAGAAGATGACCTGATTGCTGGTGGCAAACACGTATTGGTTGCCTACCGCATGGTTCCAGCTGCCGGTTACGGCTTCCTGGAAGTTGCAGCTCACGTTGCTGCAGAATCTTCTACCGGTACTAACGTTGAAGTTTGTACTACTGACGATTTCACCAAAGGCGTAGACGCGATTGTTTACCACGCTGACGAAAGCACTGGCTTGGTTAAAATCGCTTACCCAATGGATCTGTTCGACCGTAACGTAATCGACGGCCGTACCATGATCGTTTCTTTCCTGACTCTGGCCATTGGTAACAACCAAGGTATGGGCGATTGCGCCAGCCTGAAGATGGAAGACTTCTACATGCCACAACGCATGTTGCAGTTGTTCGACGGTCCTCAAAAAGACATCAGCGACATGTGGCGCATCCTGGGTCGCCCAGTGGTTGACGGTGGTTACATCGCTGGTACCATCATCAAGCCTAAATTGGGTCTGCGTCCTGAGCCGTTTGCTAAAGCAGCTTACCAGTTCTGGTTGGGCGGCGACTTCATCAAGAACGACGAGCCACAGGGCAACCAAGTTTTCTGCCCAATGAAGAAAGTTATTCCTTTGGTTGTTGACGCAATGCGTCGCGCTCAGGATGAAACTGGCCAGGCTAAATTGTTCTCTGCCAACATCACTGCTGACGATCACAACGAAATGATCGCTCGTGGCGAATACATCCTGGAAACTTTCGGCCCAGACGCTGACAAAGTAGCTTTCCTGGTTGACGGTTACGTTGGTGGTCCTGGTATGGTTACCACTGCGCGTCGTTACTTTGCTGACCAGTACCTGCACTACCACCGCGCAGGTCACGGTGCAGTAACTTCTCCTTCTGCTAAGCGTGGTTACACTGCATTCGTTCTGGCCAAGATGTCACGTCTGCAAGGTGCTTCTGGTATCCACGTGGGCACCATGGGCTTCGGCAAGATGGAAGGCGAAGCTGACGACAAACACATCGCTTACATGATCGAGCGTGACGAGTGCCAAGGTCCACACTTCTACCAGAAGTGGTACGGCATGAAGCCAACGACTCCGATCATCTCTGGCGGTATGAACGCACTGCGTCTGCCAGGCTTCTTCGAGAACCTGGGTCACGGTAACGTAATCAATACTTCTGGTGGTGGTTCTTACGGTCACATCGATTCTCCAGCAGCTGGTGCAACTTCTCTGCGTCAAGCTTACGAGTGCTGGAAGTCTGGTGCAGACCCAATCCAGTACGCGAAGGAGCACAAAGAGTTCGCTCGTGCCTTCGAATCGTTCCCGAAAGACGCCGACAAGATCTATCCTGGCTGGCGCGAAAAGCTGGGCGTGCACAAGTAAGCACGACCGGTTTATCAAACCAAACGAAAAGCCTCTGCCTCATGGCAGGGGCTTTTTGCCATTAGCCTGCTGCAACAAAGCAAGAATACCCTCAGGAGTTTTTTCATGAGCCAGATCAATATTGAACAGTACAAAATCAAGCAAGAGCCGTTTTATCAAGCTCAGTCCAATGAAGTTGAATTGTACGAAGCCGCATATCGCAAACGTTTGCCTGTGATGGTCAAAGGTCCAACTGGCTGCGGTAAATCCCGTTTTGTTGAATACATGGCCTGGAAACTGGGCAAGCCACTGATCACGGTTGCCTGTAATGAAGACATGACGGCTTCCGATTTGGTGGGCCGCTATTTGTTGGACGCCAACGGTACGCGTTGGTTGGATGGTCCATTGACGATTGCAGCGCGCATGGGCGCGATTTGCTATTTGGATGAAGTGGTTGAAGCGCGCCAGGATACTACCGTTGTTATTCACCCGCTGACTGATCATCGTCGCACGCTGCCCTTGGATAAAAAAGGTGAGCTGGTTGAAGCGCATCCTGATTTTCAATTGGTGATTTCCTACAATCCAGGCTACCAAAGCCTGATGAAAGATTTGAAACAGTCCACCAAACAGCGTTTTGTGGGCATGAATTTCGATTACGCTCCCAAAGAAATCGAAACACAAATTCTGGCCAAAGAAACCGGTCTGGGCGTGGACATGGCCGCCAAACTGGTTGAGATTGGCATCATCGCACGTAACCTAAAAGGTCACGGTTTGGACGAAGGCATTTCTACCCGTTTGCTGGTTTACGCAGCAAGCTTGATCAACGATGGCGTAGCTGCGGTTGACGCTTGTCGCATGGCGCTGGTTCGTCCGATTACGGATGATCAAGATATCGTGTCTACTCTGGATCACGCCATCGATCAGATTTTTGGGTAAGCCGCGATGGTGATCCCCAATTCGTTTTTACAAACCACCAGCATGGGGCCCAGCTATCCGCCACTGAGTGCGGAAGAGCTGGCCTATTATCGTTCACAACTCAAATGCAGTTTCACTCAACTCGATAATGTGTTTGAGGGCTGCATGGTTGAGGCGCGGGCATTGTTGTCTGACAAAGGCGTGGCCGACTATCTGGAAGGCGCGTCACTGGTCAGCATGATTGGTCGCGGATTTGATCCGATACTGACTTACCTGGAAGAAATGCCACAAGTGGCGCACGACCTGGGTGAACAAACGCTGTCGATGGTGTCGCAGGCAGTGTGGAAAATTTCCCGCACGGCCAATGGGCGAGCTATTCCCTCGTTTGTGCAGACCATCGGTGAAGTTGCGCGACGTTTAGGCTGCGCTGATTCGCTGGAAAAATATATTGCGCTGGTGATGGACATGATGGAGCGCACCGCAAAGTCGGTGTATGGCTGGAAAGCAACCTCCTACCCTAGCCCCGGCGCTATCCCCATGTTTGAAAACATGCCGGCGCTGCTGCATCAATTATCATTGGGCGGTTTGAAAAACTGGATCGAATACGGCATTCGCAACTATCACAATCATCCTGAGCGTCAGGAAGAATATTTTAGTTTGAAGTCTGCGGATTCGCGTGCAGTTATGCAACGCGAACGGCATGGTACTTTGTTCATCGACAATGAACGTCGTCTGGATTTGTATTTGCGTGCTATGTGGCCCGCGATCAATAGTGATGACGACATCCCGATGCTGGTGCCCTACTCCGAAGCATTTGATGATTTACGCAAGCCACAACCCTATTTTGATTCGTTGGGATTACGCGTCCCCGATGTCTATGATGACTATCGGCGAGTGACTGGTTTGGATCGGTATCGCGCAACCTTGGCGCATATGTCGGCCCATCGTCGCTGGTCAAATCGTTTGATCGCCGATAACTACAGTCCTTTTCAACGTTTAGCTGTTGAGATCTTTGAGGATTGCCGCGTGGATTATCTGTCCATGCAGCGATTCCCGGGATTGCGTCGCATCGTGATGGCCTTGCATCCTCGTCCAGAGGAGTTTGCCTGTGACAGCGAGCACGAATCCTGTTTGCGTCACCGCTTGGCGATGATGTCGTATGCGTTACTCAATACTGATCACGGTTACGAAAATGTCATTGTGAACGAGTTTGCGCAGAAATTCCGTGACGCAATGGCAAATGGAACCAGTTCTACCATGGACATGGCCAGTTTGGGCTTGTCTTTTGTGGCGCGTACCCGAGTGCAGTCGGATCAATTGCCGCGTGTGCATTTCAAAGATACTGAAGTCAGCTATCGCGATGATAATCGCCACTTGTGGCAATTTATCGAAGAAGGTGACGAAGAAGAAATTTGGGATGAACGCAAAGCCAAAGCCGAAGAAGCGGATAAAGGATTGCCTCCCCGCCACTATCCTGAATGGGACTACAACAGCAGTAATTATCGACCTGATTGGGTGAGCCTCTATGAGAGCCTGCATCCCAGCGGTAATCCGGCAGACATCGATCGTTTGCTGGCCAAGCACAGTGCGCTCGCAAAGCGCCTGAAGCGTATGCTGGATATGCTCAAGCCACAAAATTTTGTGCGGGTGCGTTATCAGGAAGACGGTTCGGAGCTGGATCTGGATGTAGCGATTCGTTCGCTGATTGATTTGAAGAGTGGTTCGCAACCTGATCCGCGCATCAATATGAATCACAAACACAATGATCGCAGTATTGCAGTGTTGTTGCTGCTGGATTTGTCAGCCTCGCTCAACGAAGTTGCCCCGGGCAGCAACCAAACGATTTTGGAATTGAGCCAGGAAGCGGTTGCACTTACCTCATGGGCTGTTGAAGCCTTGGGCGATGAGTTTGCTATTGCTGGTTTTAATTCAAATTCACGCCACGAAGTGCGATACATGCACATCAAAGGCTTCAGCGAGCATTGGGACGATACGGTTAAAGGGCGTCTGGCGGCAATGGAAGCAGCCTATTCAACGCGAATGGGCGCTGCCATGCGTCATGCAGCCCATTATCTGGAAGCACGCAAAGCCGATAAAAAATTGCTACTGGTGCTGACGGATGGTGAGCCCGCAGACATTGATAGCAACGACGAAAAGCTATTGATCCAGGATTCGCACAAAGCGGTTCAGGAACTGGATCAAAAAGGTATTTTCACCTACTGTATCAATCTGGACCCTCGGGCCGATGATTATGTGAAAGACATTTTTGGTCAGCAATACACGGTCATTGATCGTGTTGAGCGTTTGCCAGAAAAGTTACCGGCATTGTTCATGGCCTTAACCAAATAGGTGCATCATGGCGAACAAAATTACAGTGAGCGTGCATTTCTACTTCAAGGGTATTGAGTATCAACCACGCCTGGCACTCGATCTGGACGAAATAATGCGCCTCAATGATGCACTGTCGACAGAGTTGTACAGCTCTATAGCGATAGCCAACCACATTGATCTGTATTCTTACGAGTATGAAGTCATGCTTGAAGAAGAAATTTTGTTCAGTGATGCCGAAGGTTTGGCCGGGGATTTTTTCCACGATGGCTATTTTGACATCGCCGGGTTTGAACAAGCCTGGCGTGATCAGCAATATTTGCAGTTGCTCGATGCAATTGCAAAGCAGCACATGGGTATTGAATCATTGAGTGCCCAGCCGCAGTTACAGGCCGCCTTATTGGCGGCCTATACTGCCGGTAAAAATTCCCGCTAACACTAAATGCGCTGCGGAGACGCAGCGCATTTTCTATTCTGTGTCCAATTTCAATCTCCTTTCATAACCGTATTGAACAGCTTGTTCAGTTTGTTCAGTTCAGCTTTAACATCTTGATCAATTGGTTTGGCCTGTGTCGCTGATTTTTTGCGCGGACATAGGCGGCGCGCCATTTGTCTGTGACAAATAAACTCTTTTATAACAGTTGGTTACGACAATAAATATAATTTCCCTGCAGACTGTGGCGAAGTTGGCACTGTTCCTGCCATTGAGCCCAGACAAAACGCAGATACTGGGTTCTGATCGAAACGAAAAGGTAGTCGTTGTTGATCAGGTTTTCACCGGACTTTGCATACAAACCAAGTGGAGGCTAAAAAATGAATAAAGAAAAAATGGATGTATTGGTGATGATCGTAGCGGTTTGCGTAGGTATTTATTTCGCTACATTTAGCAATCCCCTGTTCTGTGTTGTTGGACTGTTGGCAACGCTGACAGCCTGGCATTACCTGCCAAAAATGTCTTCTCTGGTTAGAGGCCGCGTCGCGTCTTAACCAAAACCGAACAGCTCTTTGAAAATACTGTGGAAGTAAAGAGTTTGTAATGAAGGAACCCGGCACCGCCTGACAGCATAGCATTTGTGTGTACCAACCCCTCCAGAATGCACATGGGTCAAAGCAAAGTCAGTCGGTGCCAGGGTGACTTTATCTATAAAAAAGAAAATATATCTCTACGCTTGTTTGGGGAAAACAATGTTGCTGCGACAAAAAATTGCGTTACTGGGAATGACGATTTCAATGACTGCTTTTGCGTTGCCCGCTGTTGCTGCGGAGCAATCTGAAGCCGCTGCCAAGGCTGAGTTGTGCTTTGGTTGCCATGGCGAGGATGGCATCAGCTTAAGTCCAAGTATCCCCAATCTACGGGGCCAAAAATCCGAATATCTGCTTAATACCATTTCGGATTTCAAACGTGGCCATCGTCAAAATTCAATGATGCAGGCCATTATTGCCGGCGTGCCTGATGAAGACGTTAAGGTAATTGTCGATTATTACTCCAATTTGAAATAACAAAACCTCATATTTCAAAAGCGGTGATTAATTGCGCGTAGATTGTTTGGAGTAAACGCAATGTCAGATCAAATTGAATTAGAAAATCCCGAACGTCGGGACTTTATAGCGACTGCCGCTACCGTCGTAACTGGCGTTGGTGTTGCTACCGCCTGCTGGCCATTTATCAGCAGCATGAATCCGAGCTCGGATGTGTTGTCCAAAGCAACCACTGAAGCCAGTCTGAAAGGCATTCGCCCTGGCGAAGTTAAAACGGTTGAGTGGCAAGGAAAGCCAGTATTTATTTTACGCCGTACCGAAAAACAGATTGCCGAGATGGAGCAATCTGGTAGCGAAAAAGATCCTCAGGCAGACAAAGATCGCGTCATCAACCCCGACTGGCTGGTTGTAGTTGGCTTGTGTACCCACCTGGGTTGCGTGCCTTCACGGAAGCCGGATGGCTGGATGTGTCCTTGTCATGGCAGTGTCTATGACAACAGTGGTCGAGTTTTGAAAGGCCCTGCACCACAGAATTTGATCGTTCCGAAATATGAATTTATTTCGGAAGACAAAATCATCATTGGCAAGACGAGCGCGTAAGGGATGCCGATATGAAAAAAGTTGTTAGCTGGATAGATCAACGTTTTCCTCTTACTCATTTTGTTAAGCACTCGTTAACGGAATACCCAACACCAAAGAATCTAAACTACTGGTGGAATTTTGGTTCTATCGCCGGTTTGGTGTTAATGATTCAGTTGGTGACCGGAATATTCCTGGCCATGCATTATAAGGCCGATGTGTTGCTGGCGTTCGATTCAGTCGAACACATCATGCGCGATGTTAATTACGGTTGGTTGATTCGCTTTATGCACTCAACGGGTGCGAGCGCATTCTTTGCCGTCATTTTTCTGCACATGGCCAGAACTCTTTACTACGGCTCATACCGCAGACCGCGTGAACTGATGTGGTGGACAGGCCAAGGTCTGCTCATTCTGTTGATGGCAACGGCGTTCATGGGCTATCTGTTGCCTTGGGGCCAGATGTCATATTGGGGTGCGCAGGTTATTACCAGTTTGTTCGGCACGGTCCCTTTCATGGGCGACGAATTGGTTACCTGGTTGCGTGGTGATTTCGTGGTGGGTGATGCAACGTTGACGCGTTTCTTCTCCATGCATTATCTGTTGCCATTTGTTATCACCGGCGCTGTTGTGATTCACGTTGTTGCGCTGCATCATGTACGCAGCAGTAATCCTACCGGGGTGGATTTGCCTGCGAAGGACAACATTCCTTTGCATCCGTACTTCACCATCAAAGATCTGTTTGGCTACGGCGTGTTCTTTATCATTTTCTCGTGGTTTGTGTTCTATAACCCGAACATGTTTATTGAACCGGACAATTACATTCCTGCCAATCCGCTGCAGACGCCGGTACACATCGTTCCAGAATGGTATTTCCTGCCCTTCTATGCGATTTTGCGTGCCGTACCTGATTTGCTGGGTGGTGTTATCGCGATGGCGATTTCGGTGGGAATTTTTGCGGCCATGCCTTACCTGGATCGCTCACGTATTCCAGGCGGTGCACGTTACCGTCCGATTTATCGCATTATGTTCTATGTTTTCGTCCTGGATGTGTTGGTTCTGGGATACGTGGGCGCCAAGCCACCGGAAGGAGTGTTGATTCCCGTTGGTCAGGTTGCCACCTTCATCTACTTTGCTGTGTTCGTTTTGCTGCCCTTCGGCGCTAAACATGAAGAACGCTGGGTGCGTTCTCGTGGTCTGCCTGCCGCAGTGGAAGAAATGATCAAGAAAGAAGAAGCAGAAATCGCTGCTCGTGACGCAAAGAAGAGAGGGAAAAAATAATGCGTTTGACTCGTTGGACATCTATTGCAGCATTAACCTCTTCTCTGCTGTTGCCAATGTCATTGGTGCAGGCGGCGACAGCGACGATTCCGCTGACGAAGATAGAAGTAGCAACAGATCAGGCCAGTCTGCAGCGTGGCGCAATGATTTATTACAACGAATGCCGGATGTGCCATTCGTTAAAGTACATCAAGTATCGCCACCTTCTGGACATTGGTTTTGATCAGGCGTTTGTTGATCAATTAAGAGGCGAGCGTTTGATGGGTGAAAGACTCGTCTCGCTCAATAACGACAAGGTGATTACTGCACTGTTTGGTATGGTGCCACCTGAGTTGTCGTTAATGGCCAAGGCCAGACCACATGGTCCTGATTATATTTACACCTTGATGACCAGCTATCACAAAACTGAGGATGGTCATTACAACAACCACTTGTTCCCGAATATCAAGATGCCAGACGTTTTTGATATTTCTACCGCAGTGGATGAGCAGGAAAAGTCAGAAATCAGTGCAAAAGCGAAAGACGTTGTAGCGTTTTTGAATTGGACAGCAGACCCCCGTGCTCAAGAGCGTAAATCACTGGGCGTGTGGGTGATTGGTTATTTTGTAATCTTTACCGCGTTGTATTACTTGCTGATGAAGCGAGTTTGGCGTCAGGTAAAACCAGGTTTAAGCAGCAATTAGGAGCACTCCCTAGCTCCTAATTCACCTTGCCGGTGCAGTACACCTCCCGTGCTGCACCGGATTTTTATTTCTGAAAGAAAAAAAGCTAGTTGAAACTAGCTTTCTTCTATACCGTCAATCTTCTGGAATCCACGCGGCAATTTCAAACCACGTCTGCCCCGCTCGTTCAGATAGTAATCCAGTTCATTGCCTTTCAAGCGAATGTGGCGTTTGCCCGAGTAAACGGTCAACGCGGCTTCCAATCCAATGACGGCTACGCTTTGAACAACTTCTTCACGTTTCTTCAACTTGGCGGCAGGAATACTAACGAGTTTTACACCCTTCCCTTTTCCAAGTTTTGGCAGTTCAGAAATAGCAAAAATTGACAGATAGCCATCGGTGGTGGCAACAGCTAAATATTGCGATTCGACATCTGCAATTTTCTTTGGCGGCAAAATTTTATCGCCGGCGGGAACAGAAATTAATGTCTTGCCTGCTTTGTTGCGAGACACCATGTCCCCATAGGTGGTGACAAATCCGTAGCCGCTATCGGTACCGACAAAATACAAATCAGCATCATCACCGGTAAGCATCGCAACAAAATTGGCGCCCGAGGGCGGTTTGACGCGACTGCTCAGCGGTTCACCGTAGCCTCTGGCTGAGGGCAAGGTGTGTGCGGACAGCGCGTATGACCGGCCAGTGGAATCAATGAATACGACATTTTGATTGCTGCGGCCCATCGCAGAAATGAGGAACTCGTCGCCAGACTTATAACTCAATGTTGTGCCATCCAGCTCGTGCCCTTTGCCTGAGCGAATCCAGCCTTTTTTCGACAGCACCAGCGTTACTGGTTCTGAAGGCACGATGGAGGTGGGGTCAATCGCCTGGGCAGCATCACGTTCGACGATGGGTGAGCGACGCTCGTCACCAAACTCTTCCATGTCTGCTTTGATTTCGTTTTTGATCAGGGTTTTCAGGCGACGCTCAGATCCCAGCGTTTTTTCAATGTCGTCGCGTTCTTCTTCCAGATCATTTTTTTCTGCCAGAATTTTCATTTCTTCCAGCTTTGCCAAATGACGCAGTTTTAATTCAAGAATCGCTTCGGCTTGTTCATCCGACAGTTTGAAGCGGCTCATCAGCACTGGCTTGGGTTCATCCTCGGTACGAATGATGTGAATCACTTCGTCGATATTCAAAAACGCGATATGCAGACCGTCCAGAATATGTAATCTGGCGAGCACTTTTTGCAAGCGGGATTCCAACCGACGCCGAACGGTTTGTGTACGGAAACTGAGCCAATCCAGCAAAATGTCGAGCAAATTACGTTGGCGTGGTTTGCCATCGGTGCCGATGAGATTGAGGTTGACGCGGAATGTGCGTTCCAAATCGGTGGTGGCAAATAAATGCGCCATCATTTCTTCAACATCAACGCGATTAGAGCGAGGTGTGATCACCAAGCGCGTTGGATTTTCATGATCGGATTCGTCGCGCAGATCTTCGATCATCGGCAGTTTTTTAGCGTTCATTTGTGCCGCAATTTGCTCGAGCACCTTCGCACCCGAGGTTTGGTACGGCAAGGCGGTGATAATGACATCGCCCTCTTCATGTTCAAAACGCGCACGCATGCGCACTGAGCCTGCGCCTTGTGCATACATGCTCAATATTTCAGCGCGGGAAGTAATGATCTCTGCATCGGTCGGAAAATCCGGCCCCTGAATGAACTCGCAAATTTCCTCGAGAGTCGCTTTGGGATTTTCCAGCAAGTGAATACAGGCCGAAGCAACTTCTGTCAGATTATGCGGCGGTACATCGGTGGCCATACCAACGGCAATACCTGAGGCACCATTGAGCAACGACACCGGCAGGCGCGCTGGCAGAATGGTGGGTTCCATCATGGTGCCGTCAAAGTTCGGCGTCCAATCGACGGTTCCCTGATTTAATTCGGATAAAAGTACCTGGGCAAATGGTGTAAGACGAGCCTCGGTATAACGCATTGCCGCAAAGGATTTTGGGTCATCAGGTGAACCCCAGTTGCCCTGTCCGTCGATCAGCGGATAGCGGTACGAAAATGGTTGGGCCATCAGCACCATGGCTTCGTAACAGGCGCTGTCGCCATGCGGGTGATATTTACCTAAAACGTCACCGACGGTGCGCGCAGATTTTTTGAATTTTGCGGTATTGCGCAGACCCAGTTCACTCATCGCATAAATGATGCGACGTTGCACTGGCTTCATGCCATCACCCACGTTCGGCAGAGCACGATCCAGAATAACGTACATGGAATAGTTCAAGTACGACTGTTCAGTAAATTGCGCTAGACCAAGACGTTCGGTGCCGTCTTCATTGTATTGAATTTCGTTTCCCATGAATTACCTCAAGAGACGTCCTCAGACGTCTGCCAGATTGCCTTTGGTTTCAAGCCAGTGTTTGCGGTCTTTTGCCCGCTTTTTGGCAAGTAGCATGTCCATAATATTGTTGGTTTCATCACCAGCATCCAACGTCAGCTGGACGAGGCGGCGCGTGTCGCGCGCCATGGTGGTTTCACGCAACTGCAAGGGATTCATTTCACCCAAACCTTTAAAGCGTTGAACGTTAGGTTTGCCTTTGGTTTTTTCTGCTTTAAGGCGTTCCAGAACCCCATTTTTTTCGTTCTCGTCCAAGGCGTAATACACCTGTTTGCCCACATCGATACGGAAAAGCGGCGGCATGGCAACGTAAATGTGTCCTGCCTGAACGACCGGACGGAAATGACGAACGAACAAGGCACACAACAAGGTTGCGATATGCGCACCGTCGGAATCCGCATCAGCAAGAATACAGACCTTGCCGTAACGCAAACCTTCGAGATTGTCTGAACCAGGATCGACGCCTATCGCAACAGCGATGTCATGGACTTCTTGTGACGCCAACACCTGCAGTGGATCAACTTCCCAGGTGTTCAGAATTTTACCGCGTAGCGGCATGATTGCCTGAAATTCCCGATCACGTGCTTGCTTGGCAGAGCCACCCGCAGAGTCCCCTTCCACCAAAAACAATTCAGTTTGCGACAAATCGGTGGAGGAACAGTCGGCAAGTTTTCCCGGTAGCGCAGGACCTGAGGTGATTTTTTTACGCACTACTTTTTTAGCTGCGCGTAGACGTTTTTGTGCGTTGTTAATCGCCAAGTCGGCGATGGCTTCGCCAAGATCAGGATATTCACCCAACCAGAGACTGAAGCTGTCTTTTACCACGCCAGACACAAACGGCGCGCATTCACGCGACGACAATTTTTCTTTGGTTTGCCCGGAGAATTGCGGGTCCTGCATTTTTACCGAGAGGATGTAGCTACAACGATCCCAGACATCTTCAGGAGAAAGTTTTACGCCGCGCGGCAACAAATTCTTGAACTCGCAAAATTCGCGAATGGCGTCGGTCAAGCCCGTGCGCAATCCATTGACGTGCGTTCCGCCTTGCGCGGTGGGAATAAGATTCACGTAGCTTTCTGTGACCAGGTCGCCCTCTTCTGGCAACCACACCACTGCCCAACTGGCTTCTTCAATGTCGCCTTTGAGCGAGCCAACAAACGGCGGTGACGGCAGCATTTCGTGCCCTTGGAGGGCACTGATCAGATAGTCGGTCAAGCCATCTTCGTAATACCACTCTTCCGCTTCGTTGGTTTTTTCTTCCAAAAAGGAGATGCGCAGACCAGGACAAAGAACGGCTTTGGCGCGCAATACATGCTTTAGGCGAGAAACTGAAAATTTTACGGTATCGAAAAACTTTTCTTCCGGCCAAAAACGTACCGTGGTGCCGGTGACTTTTTTGGGGACGGTACCAATTTCACGCAATTTTTTGATTCGTGCACCGTGGGCAAAATCAATTTGGTATTCGCATCCGTTGCGTCGTACTTTGACTTCTACCAGTGATGACAGCGCATTCACGACGGAAACGCCCACACCGTGCAAGCCGCCGGAAAATTGGTAATTTTTGTTGGAAAATTTACCGCCAGCGTGCAGTCGGGTAAGGATAAGCTCGACGCCAGGAATTTTTTCTTCGGGATGAATATCAACCGGCATACCGCGACCATCGTCGGCCACGGACAATGAGCCGTCACTGTGCAATATGACGTCAATCCGCGTGGCGTGACCTGCCATCGCTTCGTCAACACTGTTGTCGATGACTTCTTGCGCAAGATGATTGGGGCGAGTTGTTTCGGTGTACATTCCGGGGCGTTTACGCACCGGTTCTAGCCCCGTCAGAACTTCAATATCTGAGGCGTTATAATTATTTGCCATTCCGTAAATTCACTTTGATTGTTTTTTGAACATCAAAAAAGACCGAATATACCGGCCAGTTGGCGATGTGGCTGTTACGCTGGAAATCCATACAGCATGGGCCTCACTGTATGGCAGATGCCAAAAGTCTGTCAAGCCGGCAGCTGGCAGCGCAGCATTTCCCGCAAAACAGTGGTGGCATACGCGCCCGACGGCAGATCAAAAATCAGACAGAGGTGATCGTTTTCCCAGTGATATTCCAGCGAGTCAACAAGCAATCGCAAGCTCCTCCGTTCCTGTTTGAGCCCTGCTTTACAGAGTAAATCGGTCAGTGGTTGCATGCTGCTGGCCGTGCTGCTTTCCAGTTGTTGCGTCAGCCCCTGACAGCGCAGCTCACCCGTACCCCACATCGGGCCCGTGATGTGGATATCATGTTGTTGATGGCGCTCGCGAATGACCTCGTCGGCTTGTTCTGCCAAAAAAATACTTTGCGTACCGTTTAGCATCATGACATCGCCGTGTTGCGGCACAATCCAGCTACTGCTACCGACGCGCTGGCTCAACACATGGTTGAACAACCACGAGCGACCCGCAGAAAGCAAAATATCTTCCTGTGGAGGCTTACCTTTGCCCCGGTGACGTTGTGGTTTTGCCCCTTTGGCCAGAAACTGGGCTACGTTGTCGCCAAATTTGCCAAAGCGTTGTGCGCCGAAATAGTTGGGGACACCGTTGGCGACGACATCAGCGATGATCCGTTCCAGATTCTCCCGATCAGCAACGACATCGCGCAAGGTGATTTCAAAGCGGTTGCCGCGATTGTTGCCGCGACGAAGTTTTTGACTGTGCCAATGCTGGCGAAGCACGCTAAATGACTCGCCCGCATTGAGCGGGATGCTTTCCAGTTCTACACTGCTTAGTGAGGGTTTTTGCGGCAGGTAGATACTGAACCATTGCTGGGTGATGCCGTGACGGTCTTTGAGGCCGGCATAGCCCACGTCCATGGGACGCACGCCGGCCCAGCGGGCAATCTGTCCCGCCAGCCACTGGGTGTTGAGGCCGCGCTTTTCGATCCACAGCCAGAGATGCTCGCCGCTCTCTGTGGGGGTGAAATCCAGTAATTCGGTGACGCGGAAGTCGGCCGCATCAGACTTGAGTTCAGCGGTGCCAGCAGGACCGCCCCAAGCGTAGGATAAATCGGATTCATTGAACAGGTAGTTGTTATCGGCCATAAAATTTTATTAAAACAATAGGTTATAGGGAAGACTGAAAAGGTTTCATAGCCAGGAATTCAAGTTTTTACAAAACCTGTCGAAGATAACACCTGAGAATCCTTACAAATGAGTGATCGCGCCGTGAGTTTACCAGAACAACTGCCAGACACATCGAATGATGCACTACAAAAGTTGCTCGAATACTGTGAAGTGCGTGAATTGCCCAGCAAACAGCTGATCATTCGCCCCGGTGATGAGGCGGACAAGCTGTATTATCTGATCGAAGGCTCGGCCACGGTCTCGATGACCGATACCGAAGGTAACGATATTATCTTGGGCTACCTCAATACTGGGGATTTTATCGGTGAGACAGGTTTGTTCGTGGAACAAGCCAAACGCCAATCGACGGTCAGAACCAAAATGGCGTCGACCATTGCCGGAATTAGCTATACGGATCTACAGCGCTTGGCCAAAACCGATTTGAAGCCCTACTACGCCGAAATTTTGCACATTGTAGGTACACATATCGCCAAGCGACTGATGCAGGCAACGCGTAAGGTGGGCCACCTGGCCTTTATGGATGCGGCGGGTCGCATCGCCAACTCATTGCTGGATCTGTGCAAGCAACCCGATGCCCTGACCCATCCTGACGGGATGCAGATCAAAATCAGCCGGACGGAACTAGGCAAGTTGGTGGGCTGTAGCCGGGAGATGGTGGGACGTGTTCTCAAAAATATGGAAGAACAAGGTCTGATCGAAGCCAAGGGCAAAACGATTGTGGTGTTTGGCGCACGTTAAAGTACGCCAAGCTTGATGCCACCGGAAATTTGCCAAACGCCGTTGCTCTTTCTCAGCATAAGCAGTTCGTGGTCATGGATGATTTGAGTTTCCTGATTGACTTTGAACTCCAGTCGCTGCACTACCCTCGCCGTGTTCATTTTTAATTCCACGGGTGCTTTTTGGTACTTCATGGCTATCTGGTCGTACCTGGCAAAAACTTCCCTCATATACTCCAGAATGTCGGCTTTGGTATTGGGGCCGTCGTTGTATTCTTCATGTAGCAATTGCTCAAAGGCAGCTATGTCTTTGCTGGCCATCGCCTGGGCGCGTAGCTCCATTACTTGACGGACCGCGGCTACATCATCAGGTCGGGGGGCATCACCCTTGCTGCATCCCAGCAATGTTAGGAGTACCATGAGCAGTACAGTAGCGTATGAAAATGTAGAATATGACTTCATATGGGCATACCTTTTGTTTCAACCTGAGACCGGCACTATAACAGACAGATATGAAAAATTTGCTGCTTTCGCTCGTTTTTCTAGGGACAGGTTGGTTTATTGGCCAACTTGGCGAGGGCGAAGCATCGGTTAAAAACCTTACTAAGGACGCGGTATTGTCCCCTGAAATTGCGGCTTTGCAACAGCAATTACAGGAACAGAAAGCCGAGGCAGATCGGCTGCGATCTCAGTTGGCGCAGTTGCAACAAGATCGTCAGCAACCCACAGCCACTGCTGATACCTCCTCAGGAAATGTTGCCCAGCTAACTTCGGCAAACGATGACGCTCGCGAAGTACTCAAACAGTTGGGATTGTCGTCCACCGAGCGTCAGTCGATCAAGAATCAAATCGACGCATCGCAACTGGCGCATTTGAATTTGCGCAACCAGGCCATGCGTGAGAAATGGTATGGCACAGAGCGGTTTTACAACGCGATGCGGCAATTGCCCAGCGAATATTCGATTTACCGTTCCTTGCTGGGAGACGACAAGTTCGATCGTTTCCTGTTTTTAAGTGATCATCCCAATCGCGTTGGCGTGCGTTCGATCATGGCCGGGTCTACCGCCGCACAGCATGGCCTGCTAGAGGGGGATGTTATTGTTTCCTATGCGGAGAAGCGGATTTTTGATTGGAATGAGCTCAGTCATGCGACCACGGAGGGAAAACTGGGCGAGCAGGTGCGTGTCGAACTGCAACGAGATGACGAGATGATGGATGTATATCTGCCTCGTGGCCCACTGGGGATCACCTTGATCCCCATCAGCCAAGCACCCTAGTCTTCCGTTTTACCGGCGATAGCATCGCCAAGCAATCCAGCGGTGGTAGCAAAGAGGACTGAGCGATTCCATTTCATGACGGCACGATAATTATCGTAGACCAGGAAATAGCGTTTGTTGTCGCCATCGATTTCAACCAGTGAACCGCGCAGAGCATTCTTATCCAGTGCATTTCCATTCAAGCGAGTAACACCGAGTTCGATCCATTCATCGGTGGTTTTCTTGACGCCAAATCCCAATTGGATAGGGTCAAACTTTTCCGGTAAGCGCACTTCCCTGCCCCAGGGTTCGTCATGACTCCAGCCTGAATCGGACAGGTAATGTGCACCCGAGGCTAAGGCATCAGCCGTGGAATCCCAAACATTGATTTTGCCATTGCCATCAAAATCGACCGCATGGCCGGTAAACGTCGATGGCATGAACTGGGTTTGACCCATGGCTCCGGCCCATGAACCTATCATGTTGGCAGCGTCGATGTGGCCTGCGTCAATGATGCGCAATGCCTCAATTAATTCGCGGCGGAAAAAACTGCTTCGCCGGCCATCGTAGGCCAGGGTTACCAGCGCATCGATGACTTTGAAATTTCCCTTGAGTCGACCAAAATCTGTTTCCATTCCCCACAAGGCGACAATGTATTGAGGTTGAACGCCGTATTTCTTCTCAATGTCTGCCAGTAACTGGCGATGTTCAACCATTAATTCGCGAGCTTTATTGACCCGGTCGGTGCTGGCAACCCGCGCATAGTATTCCTGGAAGGTCAGTTTGAATTCGGGCTGGTTGCGATCCAGTTCAATGACTCGCGGAATGAGTACCGCCGAATCCAGTGCGGCGGTTAGCGTGGCTTCCGAAATCTTTTTCTGCAGAGCTTCTTTCTTTAACGCAGCCAACCAACCTTCGTAGGTGGGGGATTGCGTTGCCTTGCTCGCATCAGCATCGGTGGAAGTGGCATTTTTATCGACGGCAATCGGAGGAGAATCTGCCGCGTACGCCATGCCAGCCAACAGACCTGTACTAATCAGCGCAATGATCAGTGGACGGTAATGCATTTGTTCATTCCTTGTTTCGCAATAGTTCAATAACAATTCAGCGTGGCGTTTTGTCTGGCGAACGGCGGATGTTCTTCAGATACGAGACTAACCTGCTGTATCCAAGCCGGTGACGAAACGCCATTCCGGCTATTAATAAAACAACCATGGATATTCCGCCTACCGTTTTATTCAACTCAGGATTATCCAGTGTTTGATCAATAAATTCTGCTTGTGCTGTCCGGCCATCGGTTTGCTGTTGTCGAATGTTTGCCAGTAAACCTAACTGTTGTGCAATATCGCTGCTCATTTTTTCCATCGCCTGAATGTCGGCCTTGAGCATTTGATTTTGTTGCAGCAACTCCAGCTCCAACTGCTTATTTTTTAGCAACTCTAACTGTAGCTGCTGCAGTTGCTTGGCCGCCGCAGGTTCAATTGACGTCTCCGCCGTACGTGGCTGAAGGTCGTTAGGTGGATCGCGATTCTCAACGATGTTGCTGTACGCGACCGGACTGGTCGTGACCATACCCCATAGCAGTAAGGTAAAAATAGATTTTTGGTACATGACAGACATGCCGAACCTTAGGTTTGGAGCTCACCTTGAGTAGCGGACAAAACGGCAGAAAATGAATGCTGAAAGAGTGACGGAGGTGGAAATATTGGGAATATTCCCACCCCCGATTAATTAGGGATGTTTGAAGGCTTCGGCGAAAATTTCACTGAAGGAGGCGCCGGCCAAAAACGCGTGTTTTCGGGTGTCATTAACCATGTCCGGGTGACCGCAAACAAAGACCAGCCAGCCCTTAAGGTTGGGGTGCTTTTCCAGCGCAATTTCATTGGCCCGACCGCTGGTGAAACCCGAAACGGCATCTCGTGACAGGCAAGGGGTATAGCTAAAGTTGAGTGTTTTTGACGCCAACTGCTTCAGTTCGTCGCGTAAATACACACCGCTCTGGCGGCTGCTGCCGTGGTACAGATGAATAGGACCTTGATGACCTGATGCCAAAGCCTGGTGCAAGACCGCATACAGTGGTGCCAAACCTGACCCGGTAGCGACCAGCAAGATAGGTTTTTGCTCATGCCCTGGGCGGTAATAACATTCGCCTTGGGGTTGGCTGATGTGGACAAGATCGCCTATCGCAACATCATCGTGCAACCAGCGACTCACTACCCCATTGGGTAGTCGTTGAACGTGTAATTCCAGATACGGCAGCTGTGGCGTGCTGGCCAATGAGTAGCTGCGAACGGTATTCTGGTCCTTGAACAAGTTGAGGAACTGTCCTGGCTTGTAGTTATAACTGCCCTGCGGTTTGAGCCGGATACGCATTATTTCGTCGCTAAGCTCGGCCTTGTCGATAACTTCGGCTTTGATTTGCTGATCCATGCTGTAGTCATCAGCGCGGGTAATTACCAAATCGGAGGAGGCAACGCAGGAACACGGCAGAAAAAAACCGGCGTTGATTTGGGCTTCAGTCAGCCCCTTATGGCCATCGCCACTTACCTCACCTTTGACCAGTTTCATCATGCAGCAGTGGCAAACGCCCGATTTGCAGGAGTAAGGAACGGAAACCTTGTTATTCAACAGTGTATCTAGCACCGTATCATCATCGGAAAGATAAGCTGTTCCTTCAAAATTGATTTTAACTACCAAGATTCCCGCTCCTACTTTAATGCCGTTACTTATGTTTACTTACCCAAAACATCTTTTCTGGTGCTTTCCGCAATGGCGGCCGCTTCCGCAATCAGGTTACCTGGCACGCCCAGTTCGGTCAGGGTTGCGCCTAAATTTTCCATAACTGCATCAAAATGGCTATCATTCAGGCCTTTGGCAACCAGATGGGCATGACCTGCGCGCATGTCTTTACCGGTGTAGTTGTGGGGGCCGCCCAGCGCCATGGTAAGAAATGCTTTTTGTTTAGCGTGCTGTTTGCCCATGTCAACGCCATCGAAAAACTTATTGATGCGCTTGTCGGCCATGACTTTGCGGTAGAACAAATCGACTGCTGCATTTACAGCTGCGTCACCACCAATTTTTTCGTAAAGTGATTTTCCCATATAATTCATCGCCTCTTAAAGTATGAGATTGACTGCCAAAGGGTAAAGATGTATTCGAAGTACATTTTTAGCGATTATGACAGATTATGTCTAATAAACAATACTTATAACTTCTCGCCACGGCCTTATGGTCATAACGAGTTAAGTTTGTCGGTCTAGGCTGAGAATTTCTTTGGCCGAATATTTGGGAATTATGATGTTTTCTATTACCATTGCAGCTGGGATGGTCTTTGTGGCTCATGAAGGTGGGTAGAGGAGCTTTTTGAATGCAATTAACGCTCTACACTGACTATTCGTTGCGTGTGCTCGCCTATTTGGCGGTCAAGCATGGCGAACTTATAACCATCAGCGAAATTGCTGACTTTTACGGTATCTCCAGAAATCACTTGGTAAAAGTGGTGCATAACTTGTCCAGCCGAGGCTTTATCGAGACTGTGCGCGGTAAAAATGGTGGCATGCGCCTAGCTCGACCTATGGGGCAAATTGGCATTGGTGACGTTGTGCGGGTCACGGAACCCAACTTTCACATTGTTGAATGTATGGACGACAACAACGGCAGCTGCATTGTTGAGGTTGCTTGTGCACTCAAAATGGTCTTGGAGCAGGCAAATCAGCAATTCCTGGCCGTGTTGGACCAGTTCACCGTCGCCGACATTATCAAAAAAGACAAGGCATCACAGCAGCTCATCCATGAGCTGGTGTTTTTCCCCTCAGGCTCTAAAACCCCGCCGCCGAATTAGGCGCCGGGAGCTTTTGGGCGCATGTGCGGGAACAGCAGCACATCGCGAATGGAAGGCGAATCGGTAAACAACATCACCAGTCGGTCAATGCCGATGCCCTCGCCTGCGGTCGGCGGCATGCCGTGTTCCAGCGCAGTGATGTAGTCCTCGTCAAAGTGCATGGCCTCATCGTCGCCTGCATCCTTCTCCGCGACCTGGGCACGGAAGCGCTCCGCCTGGTCTTCGTAGTCGTTCAACTCCGAGAAGCCATTGGCAATTTCGCGGCCACCAACAAAAAACTCGAAACGATCGGTGACGAAGGGATCTTGATCATTACGACGAGCAAGTGGTGAGACTTCGGTCGGGTATGCGGTGATGAATGTTGGATTCATTAACCGGTGCTCAACCGTTTTTTCGAAAATCTCGATTTGCACTTTTCCTAGGCCATAGCTGGATTTGAGCGGAATGCCTAGTTTTTCTGCGAGCGCACGGGCATTGGCCAAGCTTTCCAGCTGCGAAGCCTGAATTTCTGGATTGAAATGGAGAATGGATTCCTTCACAGTCATGCGCGCAAACGGGCTGCCGAAATCGTATTCGTCGCCTTGGTATTTGACCGTGGTTGTACCCAGAACTTTTTGCGCCAGACCGCGCAGCATTTCCTCGGTAATATCCATCAGGTCATGATAATTGGCATACGCTTCGTAAAACTCCAGCATGGTGAATTCTGGATTGTGACGCGTCGATAAACCTTCATTGCGGAAGTTGCGGTTGATCTCGAACACTTTTTCAAAACCACCCACCACCAACCTTTTCAGGTAGAGCTCCGGGGCGATACGCAAAAACAAATCCATTTCCAGCGCATTGTGGAATGTTGTAAACGGACGTGCAGTTGCACCGCCGGGGATGGCCTGCATCATCGGCGTTTCCACTTCCAGGAAACCCTTTTCAATCAGGAATTGGCGAATATAGGCGACAATTTGCGAGCGGCGGCGGAAGGTTTCCCGCGCCTGCTGGTTCATGATCAGATCCAGATATCGCTGACGGTACTTGGTTTCCTGATCTGAGAGACCGTGGAATTTTTCCGGCAATGGTCGTACGGATTTGGTCAGCAAACGAATGCTGTCCGTTTTAACCGACAGATCGCCGGTATTGGTGCGGAACAGCACACCGTCGGCGCCCACGATATCGCCGATATCCCATTTTTTGAATTGATCGTTGTACACGCTCTCGCCAATCATGTCGCGAGCAACGTACACCTGCATTTGTCCGGACATGTCTTGCAAGTGGCAGAATGCCGCCTTGCCCATTACGCGACGCGTCATCATGCGGCCGGCGATAGTTACCCGAACAGGGGTGGTTTCCAATTGTTCTTTGGTGTGGTTTTGATATTCGACCAACAACTCACCGGCGGTGACATTGCGGCGAAAATCATTGGGAAAGGCAATACCTTCGTTACGCACCTGAGCAAGTTTTTCCCTGCGCTGAGCAATGATGGTATTTTCATCGAGTTGGAGTTCTTCTGTTTGCTTATCGCTCATGTTTACAAACCACTTTTTAAACTTGCTTCAATAAATGGATCCAGATCACCATCAAGGACGGCTTGGGTGTTTCCGGTTTCATGTCCGGTGCGCAGATCTTTAATGCGTGACGAATCTAACACGTAGGAACGAATCTGACTGCCCCAGCCGATGTCGGATTTGCTGTCTTCCAGCGCCTGTTTCTCGACATTGCGCTTCTGTACTTCCAGTTCATACAACTTGGCAGCCAGCTGCTTCATCGCCTGAGCCTTGTTTTTATGCTGCGAGCGATCGCTCTGACACTGTACGACGGTGTTGGTTGGCACGTGGGTAATACGCACCGCAGAATCGGTACGGTTTACGTGCTGACCACCTGCACCCGATGCACGGTAGGTATCAATGCGCAGGTCTGCGGGATTGATTTCGATGTCAATGTCTTCATCAATTTCCGGTGACACAAACACTGAGGCAAACGAGGTGTGACGACGATTGCCCGAGTCAAACGGTGACTTGCGTACCAAGCGATGTACGCCGGTTTCCGTGCGCAACCAACCATAGGCATATTCACCAACGAAATGGATGGTGGCGCTCTTGATGCCCGCGACATCGCCGCCCGAGCACTCGATCAGTTCGGTTTTAAAGCCGCGACGCTCACCCCAGCGCAGGTACATGCGCAGCAGAATGTCTGCCCAATCCTGGGCTTCGGTACCACCCGAGCCGGACTGTATGTCCAAAAAGGCGCTATTCGCGTCCATTTTTCCGGAAAACATACGGCGGAATTCTAAATTGGCGATTTCAGATTCCAGGCTGTCCAGGTCGGCACGAACGCCTTCCATGGTGGCTTCGTCATTTTCTTCCTGGGCCATGTCCAGCAATTCGCTGGCTTCGTTCAGACGCGAACCGACACTTTTTAGTGTATTTACGACGGTTTCCAGTGCAGCACGCTCGCGACCAAGGTTTTGGGCACGCTCGGGGTTGTCCCAGACGCTAGGCAGTTCCAGTTCGCGGACAATTTCTTCTAGTTGTTCGGTTTTGGCATCGTAGTCAAAGATACCCCCTTAGCGCATCAGAACGCTCGTTAAGGTCTTTGATTTGGTTAAATAACGGGTTGAGTTCCAGCATATTGGCTTCGAATTCTGCGAAAAGTGGCAAATGATACAACAATCCTGGGCTGAGGGGGAAACCTCTAAGCCGCTCAGAGGTGGTGTTGGCGCAAATGTGCCAGTAATCCCCGCGACGCGGCCTCCACCAGATCCAGCACTTGCTCAAAACCATTGTCGCCGCCGTAATAGGGATCGGGGACTTCCTGTACGCTCTGGACGTCGGCAAACGAGAGGAACATTCGCACTTTGGCATGATGTTGTGGCGGACATACCGCCATCAGGTTGCGATAGTTTTCCTTGTCCATGGCCAAAATATAGTGGTATTGCTCAAAATCTTCACTGGCCACACGACGCGCTCGCTGGCTGCTTAAATCAATTCCGCGACGCAGCGCCGCCTGTTGGGAACGGCGATCCGGCTGTTCTCCCACGTGGTAGGCGTGAGTGCCGGCCGAATCCGCCGAGATTCGCTGGGTCAGCCCTTCGGTGCTCACAAGATGCTCAAAGACGCCCTGAGCTGTCGGCGAACGACAAATGTTGCCCAAACAAACGAATAAAACCGATACTCTTTCATCTGTGCTCAAGGTGTTATGACTCCATTGTTGAAGTTGTTTGTGAAGTTTGGCGAGCGTAAAATGCCCGCATTGTAGCAAATGTTGAGTATGCACTGCTGATTCGGGCGTGTGTTCTGACGCTATGACAGTAGTCTAGTTGCGAGAGCCGCATTTCGACAATTTGTACATGCACAAAAGGCCCTGGTTTTTTCGATGAGCGTGATGTGTTGGGAAATAACCACAAAAACTGCTTTAACCGATGGATTCTGCAAGGATATAATTGCGATACAAAACAGCAGGCGGTCACGGAGGGCCACCCAACATCCGACTTGGATAATCGATGGCGCCCAACGACCTACTCAAAGTAAAACTCAATTCCGGTCAACAGCTGTTTTGGCAAATCCAGGTGATTCACGCCGAGGCTGCCAACCAGGAAGCCCTGGTAGAGGTGATCCCTCTTTCGCAACTGATGGACACCCGGGTGATGTCTGCACGTCAGGCCTTGATCCCCTACAAACTGGTGCTGGCCGGCATTGAAGGCGGTACCATCGTGCACTACTCCCCCTTGGGCAGTGTCGAAAGCGGCAATTTGCGCCATATGCAGCAAGAGGCTCGGATACATGCTTTGGAGGCCCGCGAACTACGTGCGCACCTGCACGAAATTCATCAATTGCTGGGATTGGCCAGCAGTAGCGCTACTCCCCCTACCCCAAGCTCAGTGATTCAGCGGATTGTGGATTTGAAAAAAGCGCTGTTAGCCGCCGACCGCTTTATAAAGAAAATGTTGGGCAAATCCAGTCAACCCTAAGCTGCTGACAAGATAAGAAAATATCTAAAATGTTTGCGCTTTCATGTACTTATTTACGTTGATTGAGGTAAGAAAAAAGCCTAAACTTGCAACCTGTAAGTCCAAAATGTTTGTCTGTGGATGGGACCGAGATGGCGATTGATACCTATGGAACTGAAGTGACGCCGCAACTGGATGTTTCATTTGACAATTTGCGTGACATGATCGGCATGCAGGTTCGTTACCGTGGTGTCTGTTGCCAGATTGTGGAAGTGATCGAGGAAGATTTTTCACTCGTCCTGGCCGATCTTGAGAGTCACCTGGGGATTCAGGCAGATCAGCACGGCGAAGCCCATCGCAAGGTTCCTAAAACCTATACGGTCCATATCTATAATCCTGACAAGAAAGAGTTTTCATCGTCCTTTCTTACCCTGGAACCTGTGGACGGTTAGTTATTCCCATAAATTCTTGCCGTTTGTGACAAAAGTCGGCTTATGGATATAAAGCTTACCGGATATAGTCACGATACATCTCCCTGAACCTTTTGCGTTGTCAGGGAGGCAACCCGATGAAAAATGATCCCACACCCGTGCAATCCAGCGGTGCCGAAGGCCTCAGTTGGATTCTGGTAGGCATCATTCTCTTGTTCGGCGTTTTACTTGTGAACAGTTACCATGATAATGTCGAACCCGCTGTGACGGCTCCACCGGCTCAGGCCAGTGCTCCAAGAGCTTGATATCAATACAATGGATCAGTACGAAACGAAGAGGATTTCATGACGTATCCTTTCAGGTTGTTGAGCCTAATCGCTCTGTTACCACTCATTTCACTTTCTGTTTCCAGCTGCTCCAAGTCCAACAATAGCGACAATCCACTCCCCCAATTACAAATTCAGGCTGCCGATATGCGGCTTGCAGTGGGTACCTGTACGCGGCTGTACGCTACAGCCATTGATCAAGATCAAACTGTACGAGATGTTACTTCCCTGGCGCAGTGGCAAAGTCTGAACACGAGCATTTTGGCTCTGTCCACGGATAAAATCGGTGCTGTCTGCGCACAAGCCAAGGCTGCTGGCACGACAACTATTCAGGCCAAATTCGACGATGTGCAAGCCAGCCTATCGCTGCAAGCAGTTGCCAATGCGTTGAGCCATATTGAGATTTCACAAGATCCGCGCACGCAAACCAAATCTGCTGAAGCGCGCATCATGGCAACCGGTGTTTTTGGTAATCACCACAAGCAGGATTTGACCAACCAGATTGATTGGCAATTACCCAACGGCGTGACGCTGCAAAACGGCATACTGCTCGCGCCCAGCGCAACGGCGGGATCAACCATCAGCTTGCAGGCGCAACTGGCCAGCATTTCGGCCAGCAAAGATATCGTTTTGGACGGTGCGGCTATTACCTCCCTGTCATTGCATATCGATAAGCAGCAACTTCCGTTGGCCACCAGCACTCGACTGTTGGTGATGGGACAACATGAGGATGGCAGTGAGTTCGATGTTTCCCCGCATGTTAACTGGACGCTCAACAGTAATCTTGCCGCGATTGTTCAGGTTGGATCTGAAGTTCGTTTGATCGCGCAAAAAACCGGAAATTTGACGATTACCGGCACCTACCAAACTCTCACGGTCAGCCGTGATTTGACGCTGGTGGCAAGCGATATTACCGAGTTGCAGTTGGATTATGCGGCGAAGGTTGCTATGCCGGTGGGTGAAAAGTCTGGCATGCGTGCCACTGCGAGTTTTGCCAATGGCTTGTTGCAGGACGTGACTGCCGACGTTGTCTGGCAAAGTCTCGCGCCCGACATCATCAGTGTTTCAAATGTACAAGGGCAGCGTGGCCAGTTGTTTGCCCATAAAGCAGGTACGGCAGTCATCCGTGCTCAACTCGCGAATCAGTCGGCGCAGTACGATCTTGTTGCGCACGATGCGGCGCTGTCGCAAATTTCGTTGTCCAGTGCCGATTACTATCTGCCCGAGGGCACAAAAACTCAGTTGGCTGCTCTGGCCCAGTACGCCAATGGGCAGCAATGGGACTTGACTGAGCAGGTTATTTGGCAAGTTGCTGACAGTGCGCTGGCGACAATCACCAACGACGCGACAAGTTCAGGTCGTTTGTCTGCGTTGACCGTGAGCGCCAATGCTAGTCAGGTCAGCGCCAATTATTTGGGTATCACCAGTCAGTTGGCATTTCGGCCGGTGGCCGCCGCAGCGGCGGGCTTGACCAGCATTGAATTGTTCGCTGATCAAACCTCGTTGCCTGTCGGAACCACGACGGCTCTGCATGCGCTGGGTATATACAGCGATGACAGCAAACGAGATATCACTCATGAACTCAGCTGGAGTGTTGATGCGCCTAACGTGGCAGACATTGCCCGACAAAATCAAAACCTGCGCCTTAATGCGATTGCCGCAGGGACTGTGGTCGTCAGCGCCAAAATGCCGGGAGCTATTTCGGGCAGTCTGACACTGCAAATTAACACGCCGACACTGCAGTCATTGCATTTCACCAGCACGCCGTTTACTCAACCGGCGGGATTTGAAGCCGCCGTCAGCGTCGTTGGCCAATATAACAACGGCGCACAGATTGATGTTTCCGATCGAGTGACATTGACCGTTGGCAACAACCAAATTGCTACTGTCAGCTACGATGCTTCGCTGCAACCCCGCTTACGCGGTTTGCAAATCGGTGAAACTCAGCTTTCTGCCAGCCTGGCGAGCGTAACAGCGAACCAAACTGTTAGCGTCGGCGCTGCAACATTGTCTGAACTCAGCATCATCCCGGCGCAAATAAAGTTGTCACTGGGCTTGGGGCAAGCCGTACAGCTCCAGGCACGCTTCAGTGACGGTTCCGGCAAGGACGTGACTTCATCCGCGCAATGGAAAACGCTGAATCAATCCGTGGCCAGCGTCAGCGCGGGTCAGGCGCAGGCACGAGTGACGGCGACAGGTTTGGGGGCGACTCAAGTGGTTGCCAGTTTTGCCGGGATGACAACGCAGATCGACGTGGAAACCAGCGCCGCTGTACTGCAGAGTATTCGCGTTCAACCCAAGGTCGTCACACTTCCTTTGGGGCTGGAGCAAACGTTGTCCGCGACGGGCTTGTACAGTGATGGTTCTGAGCGTGACATCAGTGCGCAAATTGCCTGGTCTGTGAGCAATGCCAGCATCGCGACCGTCTCCAACCAAATACCCGGTCTGGTCAAAACCCAGAGCGTGGGCTCTACCAGCGTTCGTGCATCCCTGGGAGGATTGTTTGATGACGCGGCAATCACCGTATCCTCAGCAACCTTGAATGCCAGTGGTCTGGAACTGGATGTGATTCCCACCACGCTGGCCAAAGGTGTTGAACATCAGCTCGGTTTGTTCGGTTCCTATACGGATGGCGTGCGTCGTGATCTGACGGCCAAGGCGACTTGGAGCAGTTTGGACAGCAGCGTGTTGAGTGTGAGCAATCTCGCTGGCAGCAAAGGTTTGTTATCGGCCATGGCTTTGGGCAGCACCACTATCAGTGCTCAAGTCGATGGACAAACGGTTAGCGCCACCATCACTGTCAGCGACGCGGCATTGCAGCGTCTGGAAATTTTTGCGCTCAATCCCAGCTTGCCTATCGGCTTGAAATCGCGCTTTACCGCGACGGCTTATTACACCGACAGCAGTTATCGGACTGTGACTAACCAAGTCATCTGGAGTAGCGCGGACAATCAAATCGCTGCCCCTACCGGCGTGCCGGGTGAATTTGTCACACGTGCAGCGGGTGATGTCGCGATCAGCGCGCAACTGCAAACGTTCCACGCAAACGATACGATTTCAGTAATCAACGCCACCCTGAACAGCATCACCATTGCGCCGCTGAACAGTACGATCAACACCCTTGCCCAGCAACAATTTACCGCGACAGGTGCGTTTTCCGACGGTAAGAATTACAGCCTGACCGATCAAGTTGTGTGGCAATCGAGTTCGGCCAACCAGGAAGTTTCGATCAACAGCGGTCTGGGTGGTGGCTTGGCGCGCAGCAATACCAACACGGCAACTTCAGTCACGATTTCGGCCTCGCTGGCGAGTAAAGCTGCCAGCACCACCCTGACTGTCGCCAATGAAACGGTCAGCACTGTCATCGTGCAATCTGCCCAAATCAACATGGCGACCAGTGGCGCCAGTAATATTGCCAATCTGGTCACTGGCATGAAGTTACCACTGTCCGCGTTGTTGCAGTTCCCATCTACCAGTGCGACATTAACCAGCGGTGTGGTTTGGAGCAGCAGCGCTCCGACAGTGGTAAGTGTCAGTAATTTACCCGGTCAGGAAGGTGTGATTCGTACCTTGGCGGCGGGCAATGCCACTATCACTGCCACGTTTGGTGGCGTGTCCGGTACGATGAATTTCAGCGTTGTGGATGACGCCACCAAAGCCAGTGAAATGTTGGTGTGGACCGTGCCCAATGCGGTGCTGGTGAATGAACAAGTCGCGTTATGCGTTGCGCCGATCAATAAAAATCGCGTTGCCTTACTCAATCAGCCATTTTTGATTAACAACTTGGCGGGATTGGCAGCAACATTGACGGGCGCCTGTGTGCCCAACAGCACGGTTAAGTTCAGTGGTATAAAGCTAGACGCGCTTGATATCGATGGCAATGGCATGCTCGACATCGAAGTTAGACTGAACAGCCTGGATGCGACCCTGATCACTCGGCAAAATTCGCGCATTGTCAGTTCGCTGGACCAATCTTTAGGAATTCAGAAATCATCGAGCCTGCTGTGGGACGGCAGTACCTTGAAGAGTGGCAGCCAGTTTGTAATTACCACGGCCAATAGTACGGGACGTGATTATGGATTGTTCAACGTCGAAATCGAAATTCTTGATGGCAGTGGGAATCTGATAAACACTGTCGAAGCCGTGAGTAATCCAGCAATACTCAGTGATGGTGTGTTGGCAGGCAACGAGACGTTACGCTTGATGCTGACCCTGACGCAAGACTATCCCAATGCGAAGAAAGTCATCGTTACCTACACGATGAGTGCCAGTATTACCGATTCGGGAGGAACACAGACCACGAGTTTTTACCCCGTGGTCATTTTCGATCTCTAATCTAGCGACGGATGATTTCCAATCCGCCCATGTAGGGCTGCAGCGCCGATGGTACAGCCACGCTGCCATCGGCCTGTTGGTAATTTTCCAGAATCGCCACCAACGTACGCCCTACCGCCAAACCTGAACCATTGAGGGTGTGCACCAGTTCTGGTTTCTTCGCGCCTTGCGGACGATAACGCGCCATCATGCGACGTGCCTGAAAGTCTTCAAAATTACTGCAGGACGAAATTTCGCGGTAAGTGTTTTGCGCCGGCAGCCACACTTCCAGATCGTAGGTTTTGGCGGAAGAAAAACCCATATCGCCAGTACACAATGCAATAGTACGGAACGGCAAATCCAAGCGTTTGAGTACAGCCTCGGCATGACCGGTCAGTTCTTCCAGCGCGCGATAGGAATCTTCCGGACGAACAATTTGCACCAGCTCGACTTTTTCAAACTGATGCTGGCGAATCATGCCACGCGTATCGCGGCCGTATGAACCTGCTTCACTGCGGAAACACGGTGTGTGCGCCACAAATTTGCGTGGCAATACGTCATCGTCCATGATGGTGTCGCGCACAATATTAGTGACGGGTACTTCAGCCGTGGGGATCAAATAATATTGATTCTCGTGATACAGCTTGAACAAATCGGCTTCAAATTTTGGCAACTGGCCCGTACCGCGCAGGCTGTCGGCATTGACGATATAAGGCACGTAGGTTTCGGTATAGCCGTGCTCGCCGGTGTGCATGTCCAGCATGAACTGAATCAACGCGCGGTGCATACGTGCAACCGCACCAGTCATCACCGCAAAGCGTGAACCGGTAATTTTTGCGGCAGTTTCAAAATCCAGTTGCTTGAGTCCTTCACCAACGTCGACATGATCCTTGGCGGTAAAATCAAAAGCCCGTGGTGTACCCCAGCGACGAACTTCGACATTGTCAGATTCCGATTTGCCTTTGGGCACTGACGCGTGCGGCACATTGGGAATGGTGGAAAGCAATTCGTTCAGTTCATTTTGCAAATCAGCAAGACGGGTTTCCTGCTGTTTCATTCTATCGCCCAAGCCGGCGACTTCATCCATCAGCGATTGAACATCCTCGCCCTTGGCTTTAGCCTGACCAATTTGTTTGGACTTGGAATTACGTGTGGCTTGCAGTTCTTCGGTGGATTGCTGCAAGGTGCGGCGTTCATTTTCCAGCGCCTGGAATTTTCCGCTATCCAGTACAAAACCACGCTCGGCCAACTGGCTGGCAATCGTTTCAAGGTCGGTTCTTAATTTTTTTACATCCAGCATTTTATCTCACTCGCATTAGGACCATTGTCTGGCCAACCAAACGCCTATCCAGGCAGCCAGCACACACAAAACAACATTCAGGATAATATTACTCACGCCCTTAAAATATTCGCCGTTGAGTAATAAATTCAGGGTTTCCATGGAAAACGTGGAAAAGGTCGTAAACGCCCCCAGAAAACCAATCATTAAAAATGCACGCCACTCGGCAGCAACGTTAATTCGTTCCAGTAACAGCACGTACAGCACGCCAAACACGAATGATCCTAGAACATTGACGGTCAGCGTTCCATACGGAAAGCCTTTGCCCAGCCAAGCGTGAATGCCCTGCGATGCCAGATAGCGGGCAACAGACCCAAGCGCGCCGCCCAGTGCAATGGCTAACAGATGTCCCATGAGAGATTCCCATGTTGGTGCCGTGGAATGGGGGGATGATAGCGACAGCCTCCCCGTTTCGCAAATACCCTAGCCACGCGATTCCTCATCCCAGCGGCGCAGTTGCGCCAGACGCTCGCGGATTTTGCCCTCAAAACCACGCTCCGTTGGCGCGTAATAGTGACGACGCGGCAGATTTTCCGGAAAATAATGCTCACCGGCGGCATACGCATGAGGCTCGTCATGTGCGTATCGGTAGTGTTTGCCATAGCCCAGCTCGGCCATTAATTTGGTTGGTGCGTTGCGCAAATGGATCGGCACTTCCAGCGAACTGCTGGATTTGACATCATTCATGGCGGCTTTGTAAGCCATATACACAGCGTTGCTTTTGGGAACCGAGGCCAGATACAGCACGGCTTGCGCGATGGCCAATTCGCCCTCGGGACTTCCCAACCGCTCCACCACGTCCCATGCGTTCAGCGCCAGTTGCAAAGCTCGAGGATCGGCATTGCCAATGTCCTCGCTGGCCATGCGGACCACTCGACGGGCAATGTACAGCGGATCGCAACCGCCATCCAGCATGCGGCAATACCAATACAGCGACGCATCCGGGTCTGAGCCACGCACGGATTTGTGCAGCGCAGAAATCTGATCGTAAAACGCCTCGCCACCCTTGTCGAAACGCCGCAACGCACCACCACGCAATACGTCTGTCAACAGTTCACTGCTGACTTCACCGCCTTCAGCCAGATCAGCCAGAATCTCGACAAAATTCAGTGCGCGACGTGCATCACCATCCATCGCATTGGCCAACTGATCACGTAACTCGGCAGGAAAATTCCAGTCGAGTTGCCCCAAGCCTTTTTCGCTGTCAGAAATGGCGCGATCAATCACCGCGCGGATGTCGGTCGCTGCCAGCGATTTGAGCACATAGGTTCGGGCGCGAGACAGCAATGCGTTGTTCAATTCAAACGAGGGATTCTCGGTGGTTGCACCAATGAAAACAAACGTCCCGTCTTCGATGAACGGCAAAAAAGCATCTTGCTGTGATTTGTTGAAACGATGTACCTCGTCCACAAACAGCACCGTGTTGCGGCCTTGCTCATTGCGTAGCGTTTTGGCCTGCTCTACAGCCTGCCGGATTTCTTTGACGCCGGACAGCACCGCCGAAATAGTGATGAACTCAGCATCCACTTTGTTCGCGATCATTCGCGCCAGCGTGGTTTTGCCGGTGCCCGGCGGTCCCCAGAAAATCATCGAGTGCAGATGACCTGATTCCAGCGCCTGGCGCAACGGTTTTCCGGGAGACAAAATGTGTTGCTGGCCACAAAACTCTTCCAGTGTATGTGGCCGCATGCGGTCAGCCAGCGGCCGAAACGCGCGCTCTGCCGACTGGAACAGCGAGTCTTGCCGCATTTAGTCGTCGCTCTCGAACACGTCTACCCCTTTGGGTGGCGTGAAATTAAACAGCGTTTTAGGCAAGGGCAAATTGCGCAAACTATTGGTGAAACTCAGCTCGGTGGTTTGGCCAAGGTTGTCTTCCAGGGTCATTCGCACCAGTTTGTCTGATTTGAACCCCATGCGAATCGACGTGAAACTGGTATCGCCACCTTTGGGGATCAGTTCAAACCAGCTTAAATCGTCATCACCCATGAATGAGGTGACGTCGAAGCTCTGATCAATGTCGTAATCGGCACTGAGTAGCATCGCAGGGGTTTGACTCAGCGAGCGGGTTACCCGTTTGACCGTCACTTGCTCCAGATCATGGTCGTAAATCCAGATCTTTTTGCCGTCCGAGACAATCTGCTGCTGATACGGTTGGACATAATCCCAGCGGAATTTACCGGGGCGCTGAATGAACAGTTTGCCTTTGGCCTGATTGACCGATCCCAGCTGTGAATTGCTAACCTTTTGCATGAAGTCAGCTTGGTAACTTTTCAGTCCAGCAAAAAAACTTTGCAGCGCGTCTGCACCGAACGCCAGCGACGTACTGGCGATAAACAAAGAAAAACTGGCAATGACGGTTTTGACTATATTGTGCATACAGAGAATCCGGTGCGTTAGAGGCTGAATATTGTACTCGAAAGTGGGCGTCTTATCTGGCGATAATCCGTCCTTGATACATGCCCATCTGACAGTTGAAGTGATATTCACCCGGCTGGGGCAGCACCAACTCAATGTGTTCGGCTTGTTGTAGCGATAAGGGTCTGGCGATGCCCAGCTCCTTAAAAATCACCTGTTCGGCACACGGTGACGGGTCTTTGCGCACGATCCGCAACACCACTGGCGTGTTGACGGCAACTTCCAGCAGCGCGGGATTAAACACGCCGTTGGCCATTTCTATCTCCACCACTTCCTTGGCGCGGGCTTTGTGGCCCTTGGGTTTGCTTAGCCAAAACCAGTACACCACCAAACCGATAAACAGCAGCGCGAGTCCATTGCCGATGATGGTTGTCATACCTGTGCCTCCTTGGGGGTAAACAGCCGCAGACGGTTAGCATTGGTGACCACCGTGACCGATGACATGGCCATCGCCGCTCCAGCAATCATTGGATCAAGCAGCATTCCGCTAAACGGGAACAACACCCCCGCTGCCACCGGTATGCCGATGCTGTTGTAGGCAAAGGCGCCCCACAGGTTTTGTTTGATGTTGCGCACCGTGGCTGAGGAAATCTCAATCGCGCTGGCCACGCCCTTGAGCGAACCTCCCATCAAGGTCACGTCGGCACTTTCCATCGCCACATCGGTGCCACTGCCGATGGCAAAGCCCACGTCCGCCTGCGCCAACGCGGGGGCGTCATTGATGCCATCCCCAACCATCGCGACAATGGTGCCGTTTTGCTGCAGTGCGGCAATTTTTTCTGCCTTGTGCTGCGGTAAAACCTGGGCAATGACTTCGTCGACCCCCACTTCTGCGGCCACGGCCTGGGCGGTACGCGGATGATCGCCTGTCAGCATCACGACTTTTTTCCCCATCCGCTGCAATTGGGCGATGGCGGCCTTGGAATCAGCCTTGACCGGGTCAGCGATGGCAAGTATGCCCCGAATCTGGCCGTCCACCGCCAGCATCACCGGGGTTTGGGCCTTTGCCGCACACTGTTCCACCAGCGAGGCCAATGGCGAAATATCAATATTGTTGGCTTGCATCAGGCGCTGATTGCCCAGCAGAATTTGCTGCTGATTAATCTGCGCGGAAACGCCCTGGCCACTGACGGCGACAAATCCCTGCACCGCGAACAAATCCAGCTGACGTTCTCTGGCGCCGGCAAGCACGGCCGCTGCCAGCGGATGTTCCGAGCCAGACTCCAGTGACGCCGCCAACTGCAAAACCTGCGATTCATCAGCCCCTGTTGCCGCATGAACGGCAATAAGCCTGGGCTTGCCCTCGGTAATGGTGCCGGTCTTATCCAGCACGACCACTTCAATTTGACTGGAACGCTGCAGAGCCTCGCCGTTGCGAATCAGCACGCCATATTCTGCTGCCTTGCCCACACCGACCATGATGGAAATCGGCGTAGCCAGCCCCAGCGCGCAAGGACAAGCAATGATCAGTACGGTCATGGTGGTCAGCAGCGTGTAATCGACAACCGGTTCCGGTCCCCAGTTAAACCAGACCAGGAATGTGAGGGCTGCGATGATGAGCACCACTGGCACAAACACGCTGGACACTTTGTCGGCGAGTCGACCAATGGACGGTTTGGAATTTTGTGCCTGTCTCACCATGCCGATAATTTGTGACAGCACGGTCTCTTGCCCAATCCGTTTGGCCTGAAACAGGAAACTGCCACTGACATTGAGCGAGCCGCCGGTCACGAAGTCGCCGAGTTTTTTTTCCACCGGAATGGGTTCGCCGGTCAGCATGGATTCGTCGACGCTGGAATGTCCGTCAATGATGATGCCGTCCACTGGGATTTTTTCGCCGGGACGGACGCGGATGGTTTCGTTCAGGCCGACCTCAGCGAGGGGGACATCCCGCTCCACACCATCGCGAATCACCCGAGCGGTTTTGGGTTGCAGGCCGATGAGGCGTTTGATGGCTTGGGAGGTCTTTCCCCTCGCCCGCATTTCAAGCGCAGAGCCAAGGTTTAAAAACGCGATGATGACCACCGCGGCTTCAAAATAAACATGACCGCCGTGTTCGCCGGCAATGGCAGGAAACGCCACCAGCAAGCTGGAATACAACCATGCCGTGCCCGTCCCCATCGCCACCAGCGTGTCCATGTTGGCGTTGTGGGCACGAAACGATTTGTAGGCGCCAATGAAAAAATGTTTGCCGGAATACCGCATGACTGCCAACGATAACAGCGCAATCACCGCCCACAGCGGACGGCTGCTGTCATCCAGCATGGGCAATATGCCAGTCATGCCAAACGCCATCAGCGGCAAGCCCACCACAAACGATACTAATGCCTGGCGTTTGAGTTTGCGGTAGTGCGCTAATTCCGCGGCTTCTTTTTCATCCAGGTCCTGCTCGCCACGCAGTTCGGCGGCGTCATAGCCCGCGTCGATCACCGCCTGTATCAGCGTTTTGGCGTCGGTATTTCCATGTACCAGTGCAGTATGATCGGCGAAGTTGACCTCGGCCTTTTCCACGCCTGCAACCTGGTGCAGCGCCTGCTCCACAGCAGAAACGCAACCAGCGCAACTCATGCCGCCGATGGATAGACGAATGCTCTGCAAATTGTTCACTAGGGGTTCACCTCATCTGGCATGAACTGGCCACTCCTTCTGCCCTGTTGGCAATTTTTAGTGCATGTGCTGGCCAAATTTTCATTGTTGCCCCACGTTTGATGGGTGGTTAAAAAATGGCCTAAAATCTGCTTCGAAATTGATCAACTGTTTACCAGGATCTGACCATGCAAGTACGAGCCACCGGACAACGTCACCTAACCCCCGGCAACGGAGTCAGCAAACGCACGGGCGCGGCCAAGTCTTCTTCAATTGACGGACAGGCGGCTGAAATTCATTTTAGCTTCGAGGCCACCTTGCTGTTTGAACTGATCAATCGTCATGGCGACATCAGTCAGCAACTGGAGCCTTGGTATTTTCCCGAAGCCTATCTGCACAATGCTGAGGCTGCCCTGGGCGTGGCCAGTAAAATTGTCCAGCAAGCACGTCAGGCGGGTGTGCAACTGGATTTAAATTTTGTCTTCAACGAGATGCGCCAGCTAAATCACATCCACTACAATCGGGACTACTATCAGGTTTTTTCCGCGCCTCTGGCACAGGCATTGGAGCAGCTATCCGCGGCTGAATTTGTTCCCGGACAATGGCTGGCGATCAGCGATAGGCAAATATTAAAATTGCTGCATCAATTCGCGGCGCAGCGTGCGCATCCTCTGGCGCATGTCGAAGATTTTGCGCTGTTGTATGCCATGAGCAAGCATCAGTCACAACAAAAATCCGATTCATCCATGCAGCTCAATGGCAACACCGCCAAATTCCTGGTGGAGCATCACCTTAGACTGATCGAACCCGACTTTGTGCCACTGTTGATCGATTTTTATAAAACCTATCGCGATCAAATTTCGCAGTGTCTAACCAATTCCCATGGAGAGCACCAGAATTAACACCGCGACTTCCACCATCTCCACCATGGCACCGGAGGTGTCTCCGGTAAAACCACCAATCCGGCGCATTCCCAGATAACGCCACAGTGCCATCACGCCTGCCGCTACCGCAATCACATAGATCAAATCGCCGCCAAACAGCAACATCAGAACCAATGCCGTCAAACTGGCCGCCAGCCAGGCATGGGACGAGTTCAAATCACGCACAAATACCGATGCCAACCCATCGTGCCGTACGTATGGCGCAGTCATGAACCACGGCAACAACAATGTACGCGCAATAATCGGTGGCAGAATCAACAGCCAGGGATTAATTTCCAGCACCGCATAAACCGCAGTGAATTTCAACAGGATGGTCAACACAACGGCCGAAATGGCCGTAGGGCCGGACGTGGGGTCTTTCATGATCTCCAGCGTGCGTTCCTTGCTGCCCTGCCCACCTATCCAGGCATCGGCGCTGTCGGCCAGGCCGTCGAGGTGCAGATTGCCGGTAATCCATACCCACACGGTGACAACCAGGGCGGCTTGCAGCATTTCAGAAAAACCGTTGAATACCCACTGGGACAACACCAGAATCAAGCCAATGACCAATCCAATCAGCGGAAACGCCAGGGTGGCTCGCGCAAAATTGCGACTTTCGCTACTGCCGGGAATCGGCGGTAACGGTATCCGCGTCAAAAACTGCAAGGCAATAAAAAAAGCAACCAACGGTGGATTTAGCATAACTTCCCCGCGTGAAAGCACAGGCGCATCAATGTTCCTTGATCATGATGGTCAATCTTGATCCGGCTGATGCCGGCATTGGGTACTTCAATTTTAAACATAGCCTCTAATGGCATATCCAGAACATGGCGCAATATCATGCGCATCATGCCAGCGTGGCCAACCATGAGTAAATGTTGCCCGGGGTATTGCGCTACGGCCTGATCAAATCCGGCGATGACTCGTTGGGCAAAATCCGGCAACGCTTCCGCACCTTCGGGACGATATCCCGCAGGATCTTGCCAAAAATTGATCAGCGCTTGTGGGTCTTCGGCCATGATTTCTTCTGCCGTTTTGCCTTCCCAAACGCCAAAGCCAATTTCAGTCAGGCGGCTATCCAGCTCCAGAGGCAACTGATGGCGCTGTGCTAATTCCTGGGCGAAATCGGCACAGCGGCTAAGACTTGAGGAAATGATTCTGTTCCAGGGGCAAGCGTCGCCCACGGCCGCCCGCATTTGTTTCCAGCCTTTGCCGCTCAGCGGATCATCGATTTGTCCGCGATATTTTTTACCCCCCACTGGTTCCCCGTGGCGGATGAGGTCAATCGTTGTGGTTACAGCCATCTAAAATTCCAACGCAAAAAATATGGATCCCATTGAGCATCCATGTCAACTCAGTTGCCGGAAATTAATGCCCGGCAACTGGATGCGAAGTGTATTACAAGCGGCTGCGAATAACACCTACTGCGATGCCTTCAATTTCAAAAGGTTCGCTGTTGAGGTCTACCTGAATAGTTTCAAAGTCTTCATTTTCGGGGTGCAAATAAACGATGTTGCCTTTTTTCTCGAAGCGCTTGACCGTCACTTCGTCGTGATTCACCCGGGCAACCACGATCTGGTTTTTCCGCACATCCGCCGTTTGATGCACCGCCAGCAGATCTCCGTCCAAAATTCCGGCATTTTTCATACTCATCCCCCGAACCTCCAACAGGAAATCCGCCTGCGGTGTAAACATATCAGCGGGAATGGTGTAGCGCTTTTCGATGTATTCTTCCGACAGGATAGGAAATCCGGCGGCGACCTTACCCACCAGCGGTACGCCTTCGGGTTCTTCAGACAGAATGCGAATGCCTCGCGACGCGCCGGGGACTAGGTCGATGTAACCTTTGCGCGCTAATGCACGCAAATGTTCCTCCGCCGCATTGGCGGAGCGAAAACCGAGATCTCTGGCGATTTCTGCGCGGGTGGGTGGAGATCCGGTCTCCTTCATGTACTCCTTGATGAGGTAGTAGATTTCCAATTGACGCGGCGTAAGTTTATCCATGATGACTGTACCTATATCCAGACCTGTTCATAGATACAGTATAAGCAATTTTGTCAGCTGTCAAACACCGTTATTGGCTGTGCTGTACCAACACTTCCCGCTGACCATTGTGGCTGGGGGCACTGACCAGTCCGGCCGCTTCCATGGCCTCGACTAATCGTGCGGCACGGTTGTAGCCAATTTTCAGCCGGCGCTGAACGTTGGAGATAGAAGCGCGACGCGATTCAAGCACAATCGCCACGGCGCGGTCGTACAGCGGATCACTTTCCGGATCGATATCGCCATCGGCTGCGCCACTTTCGCCGGGCACGCCATCCAGCACACCTTCGCCATTGAGAATGTCTTCGTTGTAGTTGGGACGACCACGTTTTTTCAGATCGGCAACCACGCGATGCACCTCGGCATCATCCACAAACGCGCCGTGCACACGGATGGGCACACTGGTGCCTGCCGGCACGTACAGCATGTCGCCATGGCCAAGCAGACTTTCCGCGCCCATTTGATCGATGATGGTGCGCGAATCAATTTTCGAGGATACCTGGAAGGATATCCGGGTGGGAATATTGGCCTTGATCAGACCGGTCAACACGTCTACCGATGGGCGCTGGGTTGCCAGAATCAGATGGATGCCGGCGGCACGGGCTTTTTGCGCCAGACGGGCGATGTATTCTTCCACCTTTTTGCCCACCACCATCATCATGTCCGCCAACTCGTCAACGATGATGACGATGTAGGGCAAATGCTCCAGCTCAGGCGCGGTCTCCCCTTCGGCCTCGGGTTTGAAAAACGGATCGAGAATCGGTTCGTTTTTGTCTTTGGCGTCTTTGAGTTTGCGATTAAAACCAGCAATGTTGCGCACGCCCATGGTCGCCATCAATTTGTAGCGACGTTCCATTTCCGCCACTGACCAGCGCAATGCGGTGGCGGCTTCGTTCATGTCGGTGACCACCGGGGTCAACAGGTGCGGAATTTCATCGTAAACCGATAACTCGAGCATCTTGGGATCAATCATGATCAGCCGTACATCGCTCGGCGAAGCGTTGTACAACAGGCTGAGTATCATGGCGTTTACTGCCACCGATTTGCCCGAGCCAGTCGTACCGGCCACCAACAGATGGGGCATTTTCGCCAGATCGGCAACTGCGGGCTGACCACTGATGTCCTTGCCCAGCCCCAGGGTCAGCGGCGAACCTGCCGAGCTGTACACCGGAGCGCGAAGAATTTCGACCAGTCGCACCATTTCGCGGTCTTCGTTGGGAATTTCCAGACCAATAACTGATTTTCCGGGGATAACATCCACGATGCGCACGCTGATCACTGACAGGCTGCGCGCCAGGTCTTTGGCCAGATTGCTGATCTGACTGACTTTGACCCCAGGGGCTGGCTGCATTTCATAGCGGGTAACCACCGGGCCGGGGTATACCGCGACCACGGTCACATCAATGTTGAAATCCTTGAGCTTTAACTCAACCAGACGGGCCATGGCCTCCAGCGATTCGGCGGACATTTTTCGGGTGTGCGGTACAGGCTCGTCGAGCAGTCCCAGCGAGGGCAAGGCAACATCGCCAGGTGCCTCAAACAGCACCATTTGCTTTTCTTTTTCCTCGCGTTCGGAGGTTTGGGGCGGTTTGGGTGCAGGAGTTTCGATTTTGGGCGGAGTGCGATCAGCGATTTTAATTTCCTGCTGTTGCACCAAGGTACGGCGCTGCTCCACAGCCTGTTTGGCAGCCTTGGCTTCTTTAGCGCGACTGCGAAAACGACTGTACTGAACCAGTATCTGCTGGCCGAGGGTTTCAGACAATTTCAACCAAGACAAACCACTGGCCAAACTGACGCCGGTCATCAGCAGCGCCAGCAAAATCAGTGTACTGCCCACGCCGCTGATGCTTGCGATCAGCACCTGGCTGACCAATGAACCAAGCACGCCCCCGGCGGCGGCAGGCATGGCACCTTCTGTCAGGTGGATGTGTTGCGACAGTAAGCCGGTGCCGGCAAACAACACCATGAGCGCCCCGGTCGTGCGAATGTATTTTGGCCACTTGCCCTGGTTTTCCGCCGGCCCTTTAAACGCCAGCCAGCCCGCTCCTGCCACCATCACTGGCAACAAAAATCCGAGGTAGCCAAACAGGAAAAATACAACATCGGCAAACCAAGCACCGAAAGCCCCGCCCATGTTGTGCGTTTCAGTCGAATTGGTACGGTGCGACCACGCGGGATCGGAAATGTCGTGGGTAACCAGCGCCACCAGCAAGTACAGGGCGACAGCCCCTAAAAGGATAAGCGCGGCCTCTCGCAGGCCGCGCTGGATATTCGCGTTGATAGGTACAACCCTTTCTAGAAAAACCTAATCAAATCCGATGGTAGCAGGTTAATCATCAAGCTGCATCACATCGGTCAACCTTGCCCCAAATCGTGTATCAACGCAGGATGAACCAATTTGCCTTTCTCGACGTTGATACCTGCCACCAGCGCGGGGTTTTTGCGCCACTGGCCTGCTGCCAATTCTAACACATACGGAATCAGGCTCGCCGACAAGGCTTGCGAAGACGAACGCGGCACCGCTCCCGGCATGTTGGTGACCGCGAAGTGAACCACGCCGTGCTCAACATAAGTTGGATTTTGGTAATTGGTTGGTCGCGTGGTTTCGACACAGCCGCCTTGATCCACTGAAATGTCGACAATGACGCTTCCCGGTGCCATTTGCTTCACCATCTCAGTGGTTACAATGTGAGGTGCACGATAGCCGGTGCGCAATACCGCACCCACCACCAGATCGGCACTGATGACTGCTTTGCGAATGGAATCCGGGTAGGGATAAAGCGCGGTTACGTTGGGACCGATCGCACGCATGGCTTCCAGGCGTTCACGTTTATGATCAAATACGGTCACCCTTGCGCCCATGCCGGCAGCCATGATGGTGGAATTACCGCCTGCCAGACCAGCACCCAACACTACCACATGACCACGCTCGGCAGCGGGTAATCCGCCCAGCAGCAGGCCCTTGCCACCGTGGGGTCGTTGTAGCAAATTGGCGCCAATTTGTACTGCCAGACGTCCGGCGATGTCACTCATTGGTGCCAGCAGTGGCAAACGACCCTGTTCTTCAACCGTTTCAAAAGCGACAGCGGTCAGCCCGATTTTTTGCAGGCTTCTGGCCAACGCTGGTTCTGCCGCCAGGTGCAGATAGCTAAACAACAGGTGGTGCGCCTTGAGTAGATCCAGCTCGGGCCCGATCGGCTCTTTAACCTTCACAATCATCTCGGCGGTGCCGTAGACAGCCTTGGCATCCGGCAATATTTTCACGCCGACATTGGTGTACTCTTTGTCGTCATAGCCACTCAGTTTTCCCGCATCCTTTTGCAAAAACACCTCATGACCGGCCTCGACCAGTGCCGCGCACGCCGCCGGCACCAAACCAACACGCGCTTCGAGCGTTTTAATCTCAGTAGGAATCCCGATTTTCATTTTCCTTCCTTTACCGTTGTGGTCAACTTGGTTAGTATTATCGGCAAAAATTTTTAATTACATTACCCGCTTGGGTAATTTCAGGTTCGGGAGTTTATGAGTAATGAGTTCTGCTACGCACAGTCGCTTGATCATCTTGGGTTCTGGCCCAGCCGGTTATACTGCCGCAGTTTACGCCGCGCGCGCCAACCTTAATCCCGTCCTGATTACTGGCTTGCAACAAGGTGGCCAGTTGATGACAACCACCGAGGTCGACAATTGGCCCGGCGATAACGAAGGCGTTATGGGCCCCGCGCTAATGGAGCGTATGCTCAAGCACGCTGAACGTTTTGACACCAAAGTGGTGTTTGATCACATCAATCAAGTAGATTTGCAGAATCGCCCCTTCACGCTCAAGGGCGATGCGGGCGTCTACACCTGCGATGCGCTGATCATCGCGACCGGCGCTTCCGCCCGCTATTTGGGTCTGCCTTCCGAAGAAAAATTCAAGGGCAAAGGCGTATCGGCCTGCGCCACGTGTGATGGCTTTTTCTACCGCAACCAACACGTAGCCGTGATTGGTGGTGGCAACACCGCCGTTGAAGAAGCGCTGTATTTGTCCAACATCGCCGCCAAGGTGACTGTCGTTCACCGCCGTGACAAATTTTCTTGCGAAAAAATCATGGCCGACAAACTGCTGGAAAAATCCCGCAACGGCAACATCGAAGTCAAATGGAACTCTACGCTGGATGAAGTTCTGGGCGACGCCTCCGGCGTGACCGGCATGCGCATCAAATCCACCAAAGATGGCAGCACCGAAGACATCAAACTGATGGGCGTGTTTGTGGCCATTGGTCACACACCTAACACCAGCCTGTTTGATGGCCAACTGGACATGCACCACGGTTATCTGAAAGTGAAAACCGGCCTGGAAGGCAACGCAACCCAGACCAGTATTCCTGGCGTGTTCGCTGCGGGCGACGTTGCGGATCACATCTATCGTCAAGCCATCACCTCTGCCGGTACCGGCTGTATGGCGGCATTGGATGCGGAACGCTACCTGGATGCTCTGGAAGAAAATAAAAAATAAAATGACATTGGCGCCGGGATAACCCGGCGCTTTTTTAATGACCAGGTTATCCATCCCCCTCTACTTAAAACCCAACGACCCCGTCGTTTTTCCCGATGTGGAATTGGCGATGACTGATCCAGACGGGTTATTGGCGGTTGGTGGCGATTTATCGCCACAGCGACTGATTGCGGCGTATCAGCAAGGTATATTCCCCTGGTTTTCTCATGACCAACCGATTCTGTGGTGGTCACCCAATCCACGACTGCTGCTTTTTCCGGAACGCCTGCATGTTTCGCGTTCGCTAAAAAAGTTTTGTCGCAGCAGCACATGGCAAATTACTTTTGACCAAGCCTTTGAGCACGTCATGCGTGCTTGCAGTGATCCCCGCGCCGGACAAAATGGCACCTGGATTACCGAAGATATGGTTAACGCCTATCTGCAATTGCATCAAATGGGAATCGCCCACTCCATCGAATGCTGGGATGAGGATGAGCTGATCGGCGGTCTTTACGGCGTTTGTTTAGGCAAAGTTTTCTTTGGCGAGTCGATGTTCAGTCGTCGCAGCAATGCATCGAAATTTGCGTTCGTGTCCTTTATTGAACAATTCAAGCAATGGGGCGGCAAGCTGGTGGATTGTCAGGTGACAACCAACCACCTATTGAGCCTGGGTGCAGAAAATGTTAGCCGACGAGAATTTTCCACACTGCTACACAAATGGTGTCGCCAACAAGCCTCGGTGTGGAACAGGTCTGGCGTATGACGGTACAACAATTAAAATTTTACGCCAGCGCCGAGCACAGTTGCGGCTATCTTCCGCATCGATCGTCGGTATCGTTGTTTGCCGATCCTGACGCGCAGCTAAACCCAAATATTTACAGTGTACTCATTGACCACGGTTTTCGCCGCAGCGGTGAGCACGTCTATCGTCCCTATTGTCCCGGCTGCGATGAATGCATCCCGTTACGCATTCCGCTTGCTCGATTTGAACCAAACCGCAATCAAAAACGCACCCTCAAACGCAATCAGGATTTACGGCTAAACGTTAGTTCTGCGCTGACAACTGAACATTTTGAGTTGTATCAGCGCTATATTTCATCGCGACATGCCGGTGGTGCAATGGACAAAACTGACGAAATACAATTTCGCCAATTCCTGACCAGCGATTGGTGCAACACGGTTTTTATCGAGACCTACCTGCAAGATAAATTAATTGCGGTAGCGGTGACGGATATTGTTCAACAGGGATGGTCAGCGTTTTATACTTTTTTTGATCCCGAACTCAGCCATGATAGAAGTTTGGGGCGTTACGCGATTCTAAGACAAGTTGAGCTGGCTCGCGCTGCTCAAAGTGAATATTTGTATCTAGGTTACTGGATCAAAGATTGCGCAAAAATGAACTACAAATCAGAATACCAGCCCCTTGAACAATTTCAGGGTGAGCGCTGGATTGATTTTTAATTGCGCGGCCCTTTCCGCAACTCTCTCACCCAAAATCGCGATGGATGCAACAGATGTTCAGTCGCCCTCGGCCAGATCGATTGCCCACAGGAAATTAGCTCCGCCAAATATAGCGCTGAAAAATACGCCGTAACCAGACCGCGTGAACCATGTGCAACATTCACGTACAAATTAGGCAGATAGCGGCTAGGTTCAAAATAGCGAGCGGTTTTACCCTGAGATATTGCAGCGAACTGTTGCATAAAATCGTTTACGTTCGCCAATGGTCCCACCAACGGCAAATGGTCGCGACTGGTAAATCGTTCTCCTACCCGATCTTGCCAATGATTGCCATCGGCCAATGACGCATCGACCAATTGCTGCCAGTGACCGCGTAAGGTTTGCCGATGTTTTTCTTGTGGATCAATGTTATTTAAATTATGTTCGTAACTTGCGCCTAAAACACAGTTGCCATCTACACCGGGGATAATATAGCCATTCGCGGAAACAGGCATCGACACCTGGGCATTGTCCGGCAAATACGCCAATTGCCCTAAATTTCGAAACAGTGGCAATTGCTCTCCCGCCGATAAACGCTCAATTCCGCTCGCATTGGCCAACACGATAGCATCGGCATGATGCTCACCCTGAGACGTGAACAGCGTCCAGCACTGAGGGTCATATTGTATTTCACGCACCTCAATATTGGTTTTAACCTGTAGTGATGAGGGTGAGGTTTCTATCAATTTATTGATCAACGATGAAGGTTGCAACCAACCTGCCTGTTCGCATAATTGCAGCGAAGTTGCGTCATCATGCGCAAGCCAGGGAAAATCTTGCTCTCGCATTTCGCGCAATACGCCAACTTCTTGCAACCACGCTGGCGAGTGTTCAAATCGGTTTTTGTCTGGGCGCAATAGTACACCCGTTTTATGCCACGATAGATCCGAAAACCGGGCTTTCAAATCATCAAGCCACTGCACTGTTTGCAGAAATGCGTGTAAGTAAAACATACCGATAACATCGGGCTGATTGGTCAGCTTGGGCAACACCAACCCAGCACGATTGCCAGAGCCCTGTGTGGCCAGACGATCGTACTGTTCAAACAAATGCACCTCAAATCCACGAAGACTCAACAGATGAGCCGTCGTTACACCAGCAATACCTCCGCCAACAACAATAATTTTTTTGTTAATCGGCAAAGGCGTGATTGGTCGGGCAAACCAAGGTGTATTCATCATAGAAGTCTGCGTATCAGCCAATTTCACGCCTGCAAGATTTTCACGTTTGCCGCCGAATCCAGCCGGTTTTCGCAACGAAAAATTATGCTGCTGCAATCCACGTCGCACTGTTCCCGCAACGGTAAAACTCGCAACGCTTGTGCCTTCCTTGCTCAGTCGACCAATTTGGGCAAACAAAGCATCTGACCACATGCGTGGATTTTTCCCCGGCGCGAAGCCATCTAAAAACCAGGCATCTACGGCAACATCCATCTGCTCATACATGTCAGCGGCATCACCTAACCCAAGCATCAAAGTCACTTGTCCGTCGAACATTAGCAAACACTGCCAACCATTGACGTGAACCGTTGGATACACGCGCAGCAGCTCATCCGCAAAACGGGCTAGCTCAGGACGATGGGCGACCGCTCGTTTTAAGTCGTGAAAACTCAATGGGTGAAGTTCGACTGACAGATAGGTCAAGCGTTTCGTTGATGGAAAATCTTGGGAAAACCATGCTTCTAGGGTGGCGAGGAAATTCAGTCCAGTACCGAAGCCGGTTTCAGCAATACAAAAATGACCACTTCGATGCCAGCGTGATGGCAGTTCGCTGTTGTGAATAAAAATGTGCCGACTTTCCTCTAGGCCATTGCTTCGCGAAAAATAGATATCGCCATAGGCCTCGGAAAAAGGTTCACCGTCCTGCCAGGTCAATGTCGGTTGACTGATCTGATGCTGTGCCATCGAAGTTCTTACTGTGGAAAAACAAACAGCGGCCTTTCCAAGCCGCTGTTTGGCATTGTACGTTGTGTCGTGAAACTACGCTTGTTTGCTTACTACTTCCGGGGTGCGTATTTTCTCCAAGCGATAACCGTGATTATATATCCCCGTCAAACGCAAACCATCCTCGCCATTCAGGCCCAGTTTCTTGCGCAGCCGGCTGATGTGAATATCCACCGTACGGGTTTTTAAATCAGCACTGGTATCCCATACTGTCTTCATAATCTCGGTGCGTTCGGTGATTTCACCAATACGGCTGAAAAGGTGCCAGGCGAGATCAAATTCTTTTTGAGTCAACCCGATGACCTCATTCTTCCAGCGGAACGTGCGTGTGTCTCGGTCAAGCTCGTAATTTCCGTATTCAATTTTTTGTACTTCAGGCTGGACCTTGCTGATGCGACGATACAATGCTTCAACCCGTGCGAGCAATTCCGGCTCTTTCACCGGCTTGATCATGTAATCATCTGCCCCAGCACGCAATGCTGTCACGATGTCTTCTTGACTGTCTCGCTGGGTTACGAAAATGATTGGAACATCCCAGCCCTTTTCTTTACGGACCCATTCCATGACTTTGTCTCCGGACATACCCGGCAATACCCAATCAAGAATGTACAGGTGATAATCCTCACGCTTTATGCGCTCGAGCAGTGCTTCACCGGTTTCAAACAAGTCACATTCGAGATCTGCTCCCTCCAACCAAAGCTGCATCAACTGGCCCTGATAGGCATCATCTTCAAGCAGTGCAATTTTCACGCGTCTGTCCTTAAAATTAATGGTGAGCTATCTGAATTCCTGGCTCCAAACGGCTCATATTTTCCAGTGGAACCGTCAATTTTCAAACGTACATCGTTAACATTTTAGAAGAGTTTTAACCGATCACACTGACCTAACTCTATCACATCAGCCGTTTGCATCAACATCGTAACTTATTGAGTTTTACCAGAACATTATTCCCAATAGCATACTAAGTCACGCCTTAAGCCCATCTAAGGCTCGTGGCTTCATCAATATAAACCTGCAGGCACATTCTGTTCCGAATTGCACAAATTTATCGACGAAATAGTTTTTTATAAACCATTTTATTTACAAGGTAGATAGTTAAAATCCGTCTGCAGTTCAGATTTCCCTATGAAATTAATAAGTTATTCTTTTACTCCAATAAATCAACCAGTTGGATAATAATTACACACATTAATGCAATGGTTATTCCTGACTAAAAAACTATTGCATTATGTTTTTATTTTTTGGTAATGTTGGGCCGCGCACCCATTCACACCGTTGCGCAACTGGGCATAATAAAAAACAGGGGAACTGCAATGAGCAAAACTGACAACCACATTATGAAACATGACCTGCTGTACGTTGCATACTTGACAATCATGTGTGCTGTGCTGGGCATCGTAGGCGTAAGCTTGGCCTAATTGCCTGCAAGCTCTGGTCTCGTTGGTTTGTTTGCCAGGTAAACAAGCGAAATCACCGGACATGTGAGCGAAATTAAAGGGAGGAGGATATCCTCCTCCCTTTGCAGATACCGCCCCCAACCAATCCCCGCCTCTAATAGCGATAGATTTCTTTTATCGTTAACCCATAAACATTCTATGGGATTGCTATTGATTTCTTGGTGCCACGTCCGCTACTTTTATGGTTGCTTGCTTACCTGGCAAACAAACCAACAAGAAACAATAATGTGGAGAAAATGAGATGGCACAAAGACGCGATATTTCCAGTGATGACTCAGTTTACGTGTTCTTCCTGTTTGGCTTTTGCATGGCGCTGATGTTTGTCGGCATGTCCTTGGCCTGATTTTTTACCGCAGACCATGCTAAAGGGGGCGATTACATCGCCCCCTTTCTGTTTTACGGTTGCAACCTTTCGGGAGGCAGCTGTAAATGGAATCCTTGCTTTTTTATATTGGCTAATACTTCTGTTGCCGGTGCCCTAGCTAGCTTCTTTTCTGGATAAATATCCAAAACCATTGCTAATTCCAATATACCCAAGATGGGTTTCAGTGTTGGCGGCAGCACTTCTTCAAGCTTCGCATCGCTGTCAATAAAAACGTAAGTGTCTGGTTTTTTTAGGCTTTTATAAATATTACATTGCATGTGATATTAAAACTTGCGTCGATTTGGGACATTCTATAAGGTTATGGGCCTGTGGGCGTACTGAGAGGTACCCCATGGGCGCGTATTATACATGCGTTTGAGTTCGATTCATTCCCTTGGCGGTTTGAATACAGAAGTTTTGTATTTTAGAGAGGAGAAGTACTCGTGAGTAATGCTGGCGTTGCAATTACGTTGTTTGTTCTATCCGTACTGTTGTTTGCAATTCTACCGTTGGCTTCAGTATAACGCAGTTCCTTTCAAGAGGGGTTGTATGAAAAAGGGCGCTTTTAGCGCCCTTTTTGATTTCACGTTTATTACGCGGTCGCATTGACCAGTAACAGGTTTAGTCGACTGACGAAACTGGTCGGGTCTTCCAACTGACCACCCTCGGCAAGAATCGCCTGATCGAACAAAATCTGCGCCCAGTCACCGAATTGACTTTCGTCGCTCATCGAATCCAGCCGCAAAATAAGCGGGTGAGTCGGATTGACTTCCAGGGTGGGCAAACTTGTTGGAACTGCATGCCCTGCTGCCTTGAGCATTCGCTGCAGATTCGCCGCCATGTCCTGTTCCTGTACCACCAAGCAGGTCGGCGAGTTGGTCAAACGATGCGTTACACGAACTTCCTTGACCTTGTCTCCCAAAGCCGTTTGAAGACGTTTAACAACACTTTCTGCTTGCTTGGCCTCTTTTTCGTGCTGAGCCTTCTCTGCTTCATCCTCCAGCTTGCCCAAATCTAGGTCGCCTTTGGCAACGGACTGGAATGACTTGCCTTCAAATTCGGTCAGGTAGCTCATCAGCCACTCGTCGACGCGATCCGACATCAACAACACTTCCAGCCCTTTTTTGCGGAAAACTTCCAAGTGAGGACTGTTTTTCGCCGCTGCGTAACTGTCGGCTGTGATGTAGTAAATCTTGTCCTGCCCCTCTTTCATCCGTCCGAGGTAATCAGCCAAACTCACAGTCTGTTCTTCGCTGCCACTTTGGGTAGACGCAAAACGCAGCAACTTGGCAATTCGGTCACGGCTGCTTGGGTCCTCTGCAGGCCCTTCTTTCAAGACATTGCCAAATTCTTTCCAGAAACTGGCGTATTTTTCCGCGTCGCTCTGGCTAAGTGTTTCCAACAGGCCCAACACTTTTTTCACCGACGCGCCACGAATGGCATCAATATTTTTATTGCGTTGCAGAATTTCCCGCGATACGTTCAGCGGTAAATCATCCGAGTCAACCAGACCGCGCACAAAGCGCAAATACGCCGGCATGAGGTGCTCGCTTTCATCCATGATGAAAACGCGTTTGACGTAAAGTTTAATGCCCTTGCGTTGTTCTCTATCCCACAAATCAAAGGGCGCATGCTCCGGAATATAAAACAATGAGCTGTAGCTCTGATTGCCTTCGACATGGGTGTGAACATGCGCCAAGGGATCTTCATAATCGTGGGATAAATGTTTGTAGAACTCGTTGTAATCCGCTTCAGAAATATCGGATTTTGCTCGTTTCCACAGTGCGGATGCCTGGTTTACGGTTTCTGTGCCGGCCTCATCGCCTTGCTTGTCCATGGTGATGGGCAATGAAATGTGGTCGGAATAACGGCGAATAATACTGCGTACCCGGTAGGACTCAAGGAATTCATCGTCATCTGCGCGCAAATGCAAAACAATCTCGGTACCGCGCGTCGCCTTTTCGATGGTTTGTAAGGTATAGTCGCCCTCACCGCTGGACTCCCATTCAACGCCGTGCTCAATTCCCATTCCCGCACGGCGCGTACGCAGCGTCACCTTGTCGGCAACAATAAATGCAGAATAAAAACCAACGCCAAACTGGCCAATCAGTTGGGCGTCTTTGGCTTGATCGCCGCTCAGTGCATCAAAAAATTGTTTGGTTCCGGACTTGGCAATGGTGCCGATATTATCAATCACCTCTTCGCGACTCATGCCAATACCGTTGTCACGAATGGTCAGGGTGCGAGCATCTTTGTCGATACCTACATAAATTCCCAGATCAGAATCATTTTCATACAATGCCTGATCTTTCAAGCCTTCAAAGCGAAGCTTGTCGCAGGCATCGGAAGCATTGGAAATCAATTCGCGGAGGAAGATTTCCTTGTTTGAATACAGCGAATGAATCATCAGCTTGAGCAGCTGTTTGACCTCGGTCTGGAAACCCAAGGTTTCTTTTTGTGCTTGTGCGGTTGTCACCACCACCACTCCTCTGTTGTTTTGACTGATACAGCCGGTTATGGGGGCATGGATGAAAAATTCAAGACCATAGACATAAATTTCTTCAGCCTTTATGCTTGAGTGAAACTCGACATTAGCGGAAGTCCTATGCAGATTCTGACCGTAGCTACCCAGGCATATACCGACCAAAAACCCGGCACATCGGGTCTTAGGAAAAAAACCCAGGTTTTTGTTTCCAGCAAGCATTACCTGGAAAACTTTGTTCAAGCCGTGTTTAACGCCGTGCCGGCACTGACCGGCGGGAGTTTGGTGTTGGGCGGCGATGGCCGATTTTTTAACCGCAATGCGATTCAGATTATCCTGAAAATCGCCGCAGCCAACGGTGTCAAACAGGTTTGGCTGGGTCAGGGAGGCTGGTTATCCACGCCCGCTGCCTCGTGCGTGATTCGGAAATATCGGGCGACCGGCGGCCTAGTCCTGTCAGCCAGCCACAATCCAGGCGGCCCCGATGGTGATTTTGGCATCAAGTACAACATCAGCAATGGTGGTCCCGCGCCTGAAAACGTGACCGACGCTATCTTCCAAGCCAGTACAAAAATCAATCAATACCGCACGGCGGACACCGCAGATATCGACCTGGATAAGCTCGGCGATACGGCCATTGGCGATATGCGCGTTACCGTCATTGATCCGGTGAGTGATTACGCCGACTTGATGCAGTCGCTGTTCGATTTTGACGCCATCAAAAAAGGCTTTCGCGATGGTTCGCTAAGTATTTTGTTCGACGCCATGCACGCGATTACCGGCCCTTATGCCAAAGAGATTTTGGTCAACCGTCTAGGCGCGCCCGCCAATGCCGTGTTTAACGCAACTCCGCTGGAAGATTTTGGTGATGGGCATCCTGATCCCAATCTGGCGCACGCCACAGAACTGGTTGAGCGCATGTACCGAGATGATGCGCCTGCGCTTGGTGCCGCGTCCGACGGCGATGGCGACAGAAACATGATTCTGGGCAAACAGTTTTTCGTGACGCCCAGCGATAGTTTGGCTGTTCTGGCAGCCAATGCCCAGTACATTCCTGCCTATCGTCATGGCCTCAGCGGCGTCGCGCGATCCATGCCAACCAGTCAAGCCGCTGATGTGGTTGCCGATCAATTGGGCATTAACAAATTTGAAACACCTACCGGATGGAAATTTTTCGGCAATTTGCTTGATGCCGACAAAATCACCCTCTGTGGTGAAGAAAGTTTTGGCACCGGCTCCAATCATGTTCGCGAAAAAGATGGCTTATGGGCTGTGTTGTGCTGGCTGAATATCCTCGCTGCACGCAAACAATCCGTCGCTGACATCGTTACCGCACATTGGGCGAAGTTTGGCCGTCATTATTATTCTCGTCACGATTACGAAGGTATCAATACCTCTTCTGCCAATCAGTTAATGGATGGCTTGCGTGATCAATTGACAACGCTTGGCGGAAAATTACTCGCTGATGGCTATGTAGTCCAATTAGCCGATGATTTTAGCTACACCGATCCGATCGACAACAGTGTCAGTCACAAGCAAGGCATTCGCTTGCTGTTTACCAATGGTGCCCGTTTGATTTTTCGCTTGTCTGGCACCGGCACTGATGGCGCTACCTTGCGCGTTTATCTCGAAAGATACGAGCCCGATGTTAGCAAACAAAATTTGGATACCCAGCAAAGTCTGGCGAGTTTGATTGCTATCGCCCAGCGTGTTGCGCGCATTTCGCAGCTCACTGATCGTGAACAACCTGACGTTATCACATAAATTCTGGAGCGCACATCATGCGAGGATGGGTGTTGGTTTTGGCATTGTTCGCCGGTGCGGCGAATGCGAAGGAAGTGTCCGTTCGTTCTGAAGCGGCAGACCAAAAACAGCTGACCGTGACGGTATACGAAACTGATTTGTTTCATGTCAATGAACAACGTCTACTCATCCTCCCCGAAGGGCGTGTCAATTTGCGCTTGGCCGATGTCAGTCCGCAAATGCAGGCTGATACCCTGCTGATACGTCCGCTGGTTTCGACAAATGCGCCAAAGGTGCTTGAGCAAACCCTGAATACTCAATTGCTGACTCCTAAAAGTTTGCTGGAGAATTTTCGCGGTCGAGAAGCCAAACTAATCAAAACGCACCCGACCACTGGCGAAGAAACCGCAGAACTGGTCACCATCGTTTCCACACAGCAAGGCATCGTGTTAAAAACCCAACGCCACATTGAAGCCACTGTCCCTGGCCGATTGATATTTCCCGACGTCCCCATTGAATTAACGCCTACACCCGCCATCGACATTTTACTCGACAACCCCAAACAGCAAGCACAACTCGTGGAGCTAAGCTATCTCTCCAAAGGAATGCGCTGGCAAGCCAATTACGTTGCTGAACTGGCCGCTGATGGTAAGCATCTTGATTTGACCGCATGGGCGACCGTGTACAACACCAGTGATGCGGATTTTTCACGCGCAACATTGCGACTGGTCGCTGGTGACGTTGGCCAAATTCATCAACCAAGAAATTATGACATGCGCAGCAAAACGCTGATGAATGTCGCAATGGCGGAATCTGCGCCTCCCATTACCGATGCAGGTTCTGACTACCATTTGTTTAGCATCACAGAACCAACGAATCTGGCTGATCGCCAGCAAAAACAACTGCTGTTGTTTAATGCCCGTCAGGTCGCGGTGCAAAAAAATTATGAGTTGATGGGCAATGGACAGCGATACTATAGACATGCTTCCAGCGAGCCAGAAACGCAACATGCATTGATCAAAATTGCATTTGCCAATCGCGCCGATAATCAGCTTGGATTCCCGATGCCCAAAGGTGCGTTCCGTGTTTATCAACGCTCAGCCCAGCCACTGCTTTTTTTGGGCGAATCTCTCATAGATGCCCAACCGGAGCAACGCCAGGTTGAAATTGGCCTGGGTCGGGCGTTTGACATTCAAGCGGTCTATCAACAAACCGATTTCAAGCAACTCCCTGCCGTCAACGGCGTTGCACAGACGGAAAGCGCATATAGCATTCGGCTGCGCAATAGCAGCAATGAGGCTGTCAGCGTGACGATTGCCGAGCCTATTCCTGGCGATTGGCAGTTGCTTTCCTCATCTCATCCGGCCCAATCTGATCGTACTCCTACTGCCCGGTGGCGGCTCAGCGTTCCGCCCAAACAAGAGCAGGTGTTAAACTACCGCGTCAGGATTCGACAAGCCCACTAGCCTGGCTATCGCCAGCCCCTCCTTTCGTCTATGATGTAGCGATATTGCAACAGCCGGAGTTCGAAATGGCCTTTACAAAAAAGTTTGCGGAAATCAACCTGAGCGACATTGGCTCGGTGGGGGGTAAAAATGCGTCACTTGGTGAAATGTACCAGGGACTGAATCATACCGGCGTCAATATTCCCAATGGTTTTGCGCTCACCGCACAGGCTTATTTCCACTTCCTCGATAAAAACGATCTGCGCCAACGCTTAAAAAATGAACTCGACACCTTGGATATCAACGATACCCAATCACTGGCTCGTTGTGGTGCCAAAATCAGACATTGGATTCGTCACGCCAAGATGCCACCCGAGCTGGCAGATGAAATTCGCCAGGCTTACAAGGCACTGGAAGAACAGTATGGGCCCAACCCCGATGTTGCCGTGCGTAGTTCAGCTACTGCCGAAGATTTGCCCAATGCGTCCTTTGCCGGCCAACAAGAAAGCTATCTGAATATTCGCGGCAGCCTTAACCTGATTCACACCTGCCAGCAGGTGTTTGCCTCGCTGTTCACCGATCGCGCCATTGCCTACCGCGAACACCAGGGCTTTGATCACATGAGCATTGGCATTTCCGTGGGCGTACAAAAAATGGTGCGCTCCGACAAAGCTGCTTCCGGCGTCATGTTTACCATCGACACCGAATCTGGATTTAACGATGTCGTTTTCATCACGGCGGCCTACGGTTTGGGTGAAAACATTGTGCAGGGTGCGGTCAATCCCGACGAATATTACGTATTCAAACCCACGCTTCGCACCCAGCATCGTGCCATTCTGAAACGCCAGCGCGGCGATAAAGCGATGAAAATGGTGTACACCAATGAAGTCATTCCCGGGCACTCCACCCGCAACGTTCCGGTGAGCATTGAAGATCGCGAGCGCTTTGCGATTACCGACAACGAAGTGCTGCAACTGGCCAGTTATGCCATTGCCATCGAAGATCATTACTCGAAGAAAAATGGCCGCAAACAGCCCATGGACATCGAGTGGGCCAAAGATGGTGAAGACGGTGAGTTGTACATCGTCCAAGCCAGACCCGAAACGGTGGAATCACAGCGCAAACCCGGCGTGCAGCAAAATTATGAACTGCAAGAACATGGAACCGTGTTGGTTGAAGGGAAATCAGTCGGTCACAAAATTGCGAGTGGTCGCGCACGGGTGATTCTCGATCCCAGTCAGATGAACGAACTGCAACCGGGCGAAGTTCTGGTCACCGACATCACCGATCCCGATTGGGAACCGATCATGAAACGGGCCGCCGGCATCATCACCAATCGTGGTGGACGAACCTGCCATGCTGCCATTGTTGCGCGCGAATTGGGCATTCCTGCGGTGGTTGGTTGCAACACCGCCACCCGCACTATCGAGGATGATGCTGAAGTCACACTATCTTGCGCCCAGGGCGATACCGGCTATGTTTACTCAGGCCAGCTGCGCTACAAGATCACCGAAGTGGATCTCTCCCTGGCCGCCAAGCCTCGCACCAAACTGATGCTGAACCTGGGGAATCCCGAGCAGGCCTTCAAATTGTCGCAAATGCCGGTCGCGGGCGTCGGTCTGGCCAGACTGGAATTCATCATCAACAACAGCATCGGCATTCACCCCCAAGCCCTGCTCAAATTCAATGAGCTGGATGCCGCGACCCAGCAGAAGATTAATCACATCACCTTTGGCTATGCGGACAAAGTGTCGTTTTACGTCGATCGTCTTGCCGAAGGTGTGGGCACCATCGCGGCCGCATTTTACCCTCGGCCGGTTATCGTGCGTCTGAGCGATTTCAAATCCAACGAATACGCGTCCCTACTTGGCGGCCAACAATTCGAGCCGCAAGAAGAAAACCCGATGATTGGTTTCCGCGGTGCCTCGCGCTACCCTTCAGCGCAGTTTGCCCAATGTTTTGCGCTGGAGTGCGCCGCCATGCGCAAAGTGCGCGAGGAAATGGGCCTAGATAATGTCGCGCTGATGATTCCGTTTGTGCGCACCATCGACGAGGCACGCAAGGTTACTGCGCTGCTGGCAGAAAATGGTCTGCGTCGCGGTGAAAAAGGTCTTAAGGTGTACCTGATGTGTGAAATTCCTGCCAATGCATTGTTGGCCGATCAATTCCTCCAGGAGTTCGACGGCTTTTCCATTGGCTCAAACGATTTGACGCAGCTGACACTGGGCGTTGACCGCGATTCGTCCATGGTCAGCCATGATTTTGATGAGCGCAATGAGGCTGTGCTGGCACTGATGGACATGGCCATTCGCGCCTGCCAAAAGGCGAATAAATACATTGGCATTTGCGGTCAGGCTCCTTCCGACTACCCGGAAATCACCCGTTGGCTGGTACAACGCGGGATTGAGTCCATTTCACTGAACCCGGACAGCATTTTAAGCATGACACAGGAAGTCCTGCGGGCAGAGGAAGAGGTCAAGTCGCATTAACAACGCTGGATTTTTGCCGGGAAATGTCGATAATCGCCTGCAGCATTTTTTTGCAACGCGATTCCCAAGGAGAGTTTTGTGACACACCCCAACATGCCACCACGAAAACCAACGTTGTTGGTCATTATGGACGGCGTCGGCATCGGCGAGCCGGGCAGTAACAATGCCGTTGATCTGGCCCGAACCCCAACCTTGGACAAGCTGTTTCAGAGCCGGGCCTACACCACCCTGGAAGCCAGCGGTGGCGCGGTTGGCCTGCCCGATGGCCAAATGGGCAACTCGGAAGTAGGCCATCTTACGCTGGGCTGTGGCACCATTCTTCGCCAGGATCTGGTGCGGATAGACCACTCCATCAAGGATGGCAGCTTCTTTCAAAATTCCGCCCTGTTGCAGGCCATTGGCCATTGCCAGCAGACTGGCCGTCCTTTGCACCTGGTCGGTTTGGTTTCCGACGGCGGAGTGCACAGCCACATCAACCACCTGCTTGCCCTGATTACGCTGTGTGCCCAGCACCAGGTGATTCCCGTTGTGCATATGATTTCAGATGGCCGTGATACCGCGCCCCGCTCGGTTATGAACTATCTGGACCAATTGGAACCGGCCCTACAGGCCGCCAATGGTCACATCGCCACCCTCAGCGGCAGATACTATGCCATGGACCGTGACAAGCGCTGGGAACGCACTCACGCGGCTTGGCGAGCCATGTGTTATGGCGAAGGCAGTAAGGCTCCCACTGCGCGCAAAGCCGTGGAAAACGCCTATGCCGCCAACGTAGGGGATGAATTCATTTCCCCCACAGTGATCGATGCCCAATGGATTATTCACAATCACGATCAAGTGGTGTTTTTTAACTTCCGCAATGATCGGGCAAGACAACTGACCTACGTATTCGCTGGCGCCGAATTTAAGCCCTTTGATCGTGGCGTTTTTGATCCACTGCCACTCACTTGCCTGACCGAATACGATCCGCAGCTGGATTTGCCCATTGCCTTTCCGGCGGACTATCCCAAAACAACCCTGGCCAAGGTTATTGCCGATGCGGGCATCCAGCAGCTGCATTGCGCGGAAACAGAAAAATATGCGCACGTGACGTTTTTCTTTAACGGCGGGCTGGAACAACCCTTCCCCGGCGAGGAACGCATCATGATCAACTCCCCTGAGGTCGCAACCTACGACCTCAAACCGGAAATGAGCGCATCACGTGTGGCTGATACAGTTATCGATGCCATGAAGGCTCGGGAGATGGGATTTATTGTGGTCAACTTCGCCAACGGCGACATGGTGGGTCACACCGCCGCGCGCGATGCTGTGATTCGCGCGGTAGAGGCGCTGGATCAGGAACTGAACCGTGTCCTGGCGGCAGCGGCACAGTGCGATTACAGCGTTATCGTCACGGCCGATCACGGCAATTGTGAAATGCTGCAAGATCCGATCAGCGGCCAGCCGCATACCCAGCACACCACCAACCCTGTGCCTTGCGCTGTCATCGACAGTGATGTGATCAAACTGACCGATGGCGGTGGCCTATCCCAAATTGCCCCGGCGATATTGCAGCTGATGGGTTTGAGCGTACCCAACGGCATGTCGAGCCACCCATTACTGCACTTTCAGCACGCAAGCGCGCAATCCCGAATCGCCTAAAAACACAAAGGCCCTGCGGAATATTTTCCTGCAGGGCCTTGTTTCCTTCCAAGCCAGAACAGATCAGGCTTCGAAGGAGTCGTCAAAATCGTCTTTTAACAGTTCCCGTAAACGCTTTTCTTCGAGCAACTGTTCGATGGCTTTGCGAGCCTTGCCGCTGTTGGCGCCTTTGGGCAACTCTTTTTCGTCGATTGGGCCAATCCCGGTTTCTTCGAACCCGCTTGGTTCCAGATCTTCACTCTGACTGGCATTCACAAATTTACTGCTACCACCCATAACACACCTCATTCCTAGCTCTGCGTGCTTTAAACCTATTCTTCGTATTACCACCTGCTCAGCAAAACAGTGACTGCTCTGTCACTATATATCCGCAATCAGGGATTTTTTTTAACCCCTCAACGGCACTAATACATTGAAAATATTAATCACGGATCAGGGTAATTTATTGAGCTGCGCGCCCTTTCCCTCTCGGAAGAGGAGAACTGCAGTCGGTTGGAGAGGGTCTTCAACAGTTCTCAAAAAGCGTACAACCAATTGTTTTTAGGGAGGTTGTTCAAGTTTTGAGCGACGCGCCATATCAAATTCAGACGCATATTTACCAATCTTTTTTTAACTATGCAACGCTATTTTTGCGTTCCGGCAAAATTTGTATTATCGAGGAATTAATTGTGGGATTGGAGACCGGTCGCCCTGGTGAATCAGGGCAACCGGTTGATGAATCAGGCGTCTTTGGCGCAACGAAAACCAAAGCTGTTGTTTTTGGTCGAGCGGGTGAAAAAACTACGGTTAAACGTCGGTGCGGAAATGCCGCAGCTATAGAACGAACAATCCCACCATGAACCACCTTTGAGTACCTTGTATTTTTCCCCGTAGTTTTCCGTAATGTGGGTATTGCCCGGGTAGGCATCGTACCAGGAGTCGGTCCACTCCCAGACATTGCCGGACACATCGTACAACCCATAAACACTGCGTCCTGCCTCAAATGACCCCACGGGCAACGTATCTCCAGGCTGATCCAGAGCCGCCCACCGCTGTGGGGTGTTGGCATTCTTCAGGTCAAAATCGTTGCCCCAGGGATAAGTCCGACCGTCTTCGCCGCGCGCGGCTTTTTCCCATTCCTCCTGGCTGGGAAGGCGTTTGCCTGCCCATGTACAGTAATCCTTCGCGTCATCCCAGGAAACAAACACCACCGGATGATCGGCCTTGCCTTCGGGATAGGTACGGTTCTGGAAATGCTTGGGCGAGCGATGCTTGGTTTCATCGATAAAACGTTTGTACTGTGCGTTGGTTACTTCAAATTTATCGATCAAATAATCCTGGCGGACTTCAGCCAAATGCTGTGGCCCTTCGTCCGGCAAGCGGTCATTGGTGCCCTTAATGAACTGCCCTGCCGGAATTCGAATCATTTCGTTAGGCGCATCCCCCAACCGCGACGGCGAATAAAACTCCTCGTATTTCAGCGCGGCTTTGAGTTCATCCCGTAAAGCAGTTATCCGTGCCTGATCTCCGGCACTGGCTTTCTTTTTATCGTGGGCTTCAAGGCTGCCATGACAAGTCAGGCACTTGTCTTTTGCCGTTAATTTCACTTGCTTGTGTTTGAAGTCCGGATGGCAGTGAGCACAATCATCCAGTGTCTGACCAACCGCCGCAGCGGCGAAAGAAATCAGGCATCCCCCCAAAACCAACAGGATACGTCGTTTAAGATTGTTTTTTTTCATTACGGCTTACCTATGTTCCCTCGGTGTTTGAGGGACGCTTCTTGTTTTTATGTTATTTCCCAGCAAGCTGCTATTTGCGTTTTGCTGTGTTCTGCGTTGGTTTAAAAAGTATTTTGTACCTCATGCACACCCGGTGAGCGTCTTTTGATGATCCGCTCCACTACATTGCGTAGATCCAGTGTGGCATTGGGGCATCCTACACAAGCCCCCTTTAAGCGAACCTTAACGGTACGTCCTTGAATTTCAATGAGTTCCAGGTCACCGCCATCTTGTGCAAGGATGGCTCTGGCTTCATCAATGGCCAACCGGACCTGAGCCTCGTCGATGGTCTGATCCGACGGCGCTTCCTGCCGATTTTGCTGCGCCAGATGCTGCGCACGCGCCAAACGCAATGCCATCGCCGCATCGATTTGCTCAATGGCATCAAGTTCGTCTTCGGTGTATTGGTGGGCTGGGTCGGTCGAAACCAGGTCTTGCAGCAGGGGAAGTTTTGTTCCTGTCACGTGATTCGCTCCAAACACTGTCTACGACATTCTAAACCGCCAAGCAGACAGGCGTCACGCAACCTATTTGTTTAATTGAAAAATCAGACCATATAGCCCGGATTGTTGCAGGAGAGAAAGCAATGGAGCATTTCCCCTGAATCCGCCAGCCGAACGGCAAGTGAATCCAGGAAAAAACTCGCGAAACGCCAACTTTAGCGATTAACCGATAATGGCGGCGTAGCTGGCAACGTAAAACATGGTGACGCCAACGATAAGTGTGCTGACCAATACTTTCATAAAAAGCGTGCTCCTTTTGTGTTAATTGATCGTGTTTATTTAATCGACGCTGAACAAATTTTCTTGAACTTCAATCGACTCCATCACGATCTAAATCTGCCTTCTTAGCTCAAAATATCGCCCAGACTGAAATGCATGGCAGTAGCGGAAATGGAAAAGTTCTGATGAAGTTTGCAGAGACATGGCAAGCCCGGCTTGCCATGTCTCAAAAAGGCGACAGCATTATCGCCGGGTCTTAAACACAGCAGGGTTTAGCGAATGGCGGTGCAGCAATTTATAAAATTCGGTGCGATTCCGGCTGGCCAGGCGTGCTGCCTGTGACACGTTGCCGCTGGTTAGCTGGAGCAGTTTGAGCAGATAATCGTACTCGAACTGGCGCTTGGCTTCCGTCAACGGCATTACCTCGCCCGACTTGCCGCGCAATGCCTTCAGAACCAGACGGGCGGGAACCACTGGCGATGGGCAAAGTGCGAAGCTCTGCTCGACCACATTTTGCAGCTGGCGAATGTTGCCCGGCCACGGTGCCGTCATCAACATTTCCATGGCCTCTGGCGCAAAGGACTTAACCTTGGTGGAAGAGTCCTTGGCCAGTTTTTCTAAAAAGTGCTTGGCCAGCAATGGGATATCCTGGCGACGCTCTGCCAGTGCGGGAAGCTCAAGCATCACCACGTTCAGGCGGTAGTACAAATCCTCGCGGAAATTGCCCAGACGCACTTCCTCGTCAATGTCACAGTGGGTCGCAGAAATGATGCGCACATCGACATAGGTCGAGCGGGTCGAACCCACGGGACGGATTTGTCGCTCTTGCAAGACACGCAGTAATTTCACCTGCAACGACAGCGGCATGTCGCCGATTTCGTCGAGGAAAATGGTGCCGCCATCGGCGGCTTTGAACAGACCTTCGTAGTTGCCCGCCGCGCCAGTGAACGCGCCTTTGACGTGACCAAACAGCTCTGATTCCAGCAGGTGCTCGGGAATAGCCGCACAATTTACCGCCACAAACGGGCGATCCCGACGGGGACTGGCCGCGTGTACTGCCTTGGCCAATAACTCCTTGCCCGTACCACTTTGACCATGGATAAACACACTGGCATCACTGCCAGCCACCATGTTTGCCTGACTCAACAGCTCTTCCATCGCCGGGCTTTGGGTAATAATGCTTTTGCGCCAAGCCTGGGTAGTCGCGTCATTTTCGTCGGCCGCATGACTGTCACCCACGGACACCGTCATTGCGCGCTGAATTTGTTCCAATAATTGTTTGGGATCAAACGGTTTGGTAATAAACCCGAAAACACCTTGCTTGGTTGCCTCAATGGCCTCGGGGATTGTGCCGTGCGCTGTCAGGATGATAACCGGCAGGCTGGAATTGATTTTGTGAATCGCGTTGAACAGCGCCATACCGTCCATGCCATCCATACGCAAATCGGTGATGACCACTTTGGGGTGATGGATGGAGACTTCGACCAGCGCCTTCTCGCCGCTGTCCACGGCGATGACGTCATATCCCGACGCTTTGAGGCGCATAGAAAAGAGCTTGAGCAGATCGTGGTCATCGTCGACCAGCAGGATCGTTTGATTCTGAACCAGATTATTCGGCGCTGTTTGTAAAGCCATACTCGCGTTCATAAATGCTTTTCTCTATTGATTTCAACGCGTTAATCTGTTTTTTCAACAGATTTGCGTGTTCTTCCTGTTGCTGTAGCTGCGCCTGGAGCTGCCGATTTTTGGCGGACAAGCCCTGGGCATCCCGTTGCGATTTGATTTGTGCGGCTACCAGTTGCAGAAAATTTGCCAATATCATTTGCTTTGAGCGCTGAGCGGTTTGGATTTGCTCATTGGCCAGTTTGGCGGCCTGTTCCTGCTGGGCGGGTACGCCTGACGACGCCAGCAAAAGGACCAGCCTGCCCTTGCCTTCCAGGCTTTTAGCACCTTTTAGTCGGAAGTATTCTGTTTTGCGTTCATCCGCAGTGAAATGCTGGCTGTGTAGCGAATAATCGATCCAATAAGCCAGAATGGCGGCTTCCTGCTGCTCTGCACTGGTCAATTCACGACTACTGTCCCGGTAGCGATAGGGATCGGAACTAAACAGGGACGTGACCGCGCAGCCGGAAAGCCACGGCACGATGATCAAAATCAGTACAATTACTCGTTTCATAACAGACATCCTGGTTTACGCACTTATTACTTTTTTACGGGGAAAAATCACTTCAAAACAGGCACCAATGGCTGATCCTGGCTGAAGCAGCCGAATACTGCCGTGATGGGCCTCAACAAACTCTTTCACAATGGACAAACCCAGACCACTGCCACGGATAACCCCGGCCCCTTGTTGCTTTCCACGATAGAAGGCGTCAAACACATGCAGTGCATCGTCCTTATCAATCCCCGGTCCCGTATCAAAAACCCGGAGTACCACATGACCTTCCTCATCCCGGAGTTGCAAACTCACCGTACCATTTTCGGGGGTAAACTTGATGGCATTGGACAATAAATTATCCACAATGACGCGGAATTTCTCTTCCACACCCTGCATGACCAGATTCTTATCATAGTCCAGGGTCAAATTAATGTGTTTGGCCAGCAAAACCGGTCTATGGTCAGCAACCACCGTGTCAATCAGTCCCCATAATTTCAGTTCTTTCAACTGATCAGACCCGGCTTCGCTGGGCATGTTAAAACTCAGCAGTTTTTCAATCATTTGCTGCAGACTGATGCTGTTTTTCTTGAGAATATCCGCCACTTCTTGCTGATGTTCCGACAAGGGGCCGGTGACTCCTTCGGCCAGCAATTCGCTGCCCTCGCGTATTGCCGCCAGCGGTGTCTTCAGTTCATGGGACACGTAGTGGAGGAATTTGGTTTTTTTCTCTTCCAGGTATTTCAGGCGATTACGCAGCCATTCCAGTTGCGTCCCCAGTGACACCAGGTCCCGCGGACCGGTCACGTGGATTTCTTCGTCAAACCTGCCCTCGCCGATCTGCTTGATGCCTTGCTCAAGTTCGCGGATGGGTCGAGATAACAGCACCACAAACACCAGGATAAAAATAATCACACCGGGAACCAGGGCCGCCAGCTCCCAGAAAATGATGTTGCGTGCCTTATCTGATATTTCACGCAAGATCGCCATTTCACTATCAATCAGCCGATTGGTGTCACGAAACAGGTTTTGCGACAGTTCGGTCATGGCAGAAAATTCGTGGGCCTTAACCGGCTCGGCAGACACGCCATCGTAATACGCCTGCATCCGCACAAACAAATCCGCCGTCAATTCATCCAGTTTTTTCAAGCGCAAGCGAAGCTGCTCATCCACCAAAAAATCAGAGAGCTCCTGGGATGTGGCTTGGTAGTTCAGGTATTGTTCACGGTAGACCTTGTACAATTGGCTATCATTCAACACCAGAAACTGCCGCGTACTGCGCTCCATGGCGTTGGTCAGCTCCATGATTTCCCGGCTGCTGTTGGTTGTCTGCACCGCTCGATACAGCGCCTGCTGACTTTGCTGGGTTAATTTGTCGACGTAAAAAACCCCCGTCACAAACGCAATCAACAGCGGCAAGGCTACCAACGAAAATCCAGCGATGACCAACTCCACGTAAGAACGCGGATTGATAAAGCTCAGCTGGGATAATAGGCGTTTTTTAAGCGATTCCATGGTCCTGAATTCTTTTCAGCATTACGCTATGCCGGTATTGGCGACAGGCATTGTAACAAAAGGCACCGCCAATACCGATTCGCACCGGTCGATTTCTGCCAACTTTTGTCCAGCAGTGGCAGCCCGCCCTCCTCGTCTGACAAAATTCTGATATTATTCCAGTACCTATGAGCGTGTATGTCGCCGCTTCGCCACCCAGAGTTATCTGCATGCTACAACTTGCCAAACCCTCTGCCACCACCTTGAGCTTTTCCAGCTTGCTGCTGGTGTCGTTGCTGCTGATGTTCCTTAGCCCCGAACAGGTTGATTGGCTGCGTTTTGATCGCGAAGGGATTTTGGCCGGCGAATGGTGGCGGCTGCTCAGTGCCAATGTAGTCCACCTGGGCTGGGGACACTACATTATGAACGCGCTGGGCGCGTTGCTGGTGCTGTTTTTCTTCGGCAGTTGTCTGAGTGCCTTGGGCTGGATCATCAGCTTTGCGGTGGGCTGCCTGTTCATCGCCGGCATGATTCTTTGGCTGAATCCAGAGATTCTCTGGTACGTAGGTTTATCAGGGGTGTTGCATAGCTTGTTCGTTGTTGGCGGGCTGGCAAACATCCGGGTCAGACCGCTGGAAGGCTGGTTATTTCTAACGGCTGTAGCGGCAAAACTGGTGTGGGAGCAGGTGTTTGGCGCCTTACCCGGTTCCGAGGAAATGGCCGGTGGTCCGGTGCTGACTGAAGCACATCTGTACGGTGCGTTGGCAGGCGTGCTGATCTGGCCGCTACTCAGGCGGTTGCCCAGACCCTAGTTATTTTCTGGCGTTATTTTGAGCCTTGAGTCGCTCAGCCAGGATTTTGGCAATATTCAGCATGATGACGTAGCCAATCCGAGGATGTTTTTTGACCACTTCGTGCAGAATGTCGGAATACAATCGCAACATCACCGAGTCTTCCTTGGCAACGGCAGTGGCCGTGCGCTGGGTTTTGGTCACCAGACCGATTTCGCCCAATACCTCGCCGGGCTTCATCACGTGGATGGTGCCCACCCCTTCGACATTGATGTTGATGGCACCGCTGAGCAAAATGTAGCAAACCTGGCCGTCTTCTCCCTGACGGAAGAGTATTTCCCCTTTTTTCAAGGTGGTACTACTGCACATGCCAATGACCTTGAAATGCTCGTCATCCAGCAAGCCATCAAAAACGGGCAGTTTTTTTAGAATTTGTACCGCTTTGGCGCGGGCGATAACTTTTTCGGATACGCGTTCCACCTAAAGACTCCCTGAGGGCGCAGACAACGGGTCACAACAGCTCTACCCCTTATCGGCACCCTTCAGGGCGGACTATATAGGCGGATTTACAATAATGACTAAAAGTTAGCCATTATTGTGTAATCCCATAACCTCGTTATCTTTGGAGGACTTCTTCTCTTTGACCGAGTCGTTGCGTTTGGCTTCCAGTCTCGCCAGATACTCTGGAGTGACGTCAGGCGTAACGTATTCGCCGTTAAAACATGAACAATCAAAGTTGGCAACATTGCCACGCTTGTGACGCACTGCTTCGATCAGATCATCAAGATCCTGATACACCAACCAGTCCGCGCCGATCGCTTCAGCAATTTGATCCTCGTCACGGTTGTAACCGATCAGCTCTGCCTTGGTCGGCATATCGATACCGTACACATTGGGGTAACGAACCGGTGGCGCAGCGGAGGCAAAAAATACTTTATTCGCACCGGCTTCACGCGCCATCTGAATGATTTGCTGCGACGTAGTGCCGCGCACAATCGAGTCATCCACCAGCAACACATTTTTGCCGCGGAATTCGAGTTCGATGGCATTCAATTTTTGCTTTACGGATTTTTTACGCTGCGTTTGTCCGGGCATAATGAACGTCCGGCCAATGTAACGGTTCTTGATAAATCCTTCGCGGTACTTCACATCCAGCGTGTACGACAACTGCAACGCAGTGGTACGACTGGTATCGGGAATGGGAATAACCACATCGATTTCATGATCCGGGTGCAGGCGCTGAATCTTGCGCGCCAGGTATTCGCCCATACGCAATCTTGCCTTGTACACCGAGATGCCATCCATGATCGAATCGGGGCGAGCAAAATACACGTATTCAAAAATACACGGAGAATATTGCGGTTTGTCCGCGCATTGCTTGCGCTCAAAAGTACCATCGCGACCGACGTACACCGCTTCACCCGGCGCCAAGTCGCCAATCAGTTCAAAACCTGCCGTGTCGAGCGCAACGCTCTCTGAAGCCAGCATGTATTCAATGCCATGCTCACCGTCACGTTTGCCTACCACCAGCGGTCGAATACCGTAGGGATCACGAAAACCAACGATACCGTAACCGGTGATCATTGCCACCGCGGCATAACCACCCAAACAACGCTTGTGCACACCAGAAACAGCAGCGAAAACATCCGACACTTCCAGCTTGAGTTTGCCGCGAACCTGCAGTTCATGGGCGAACACATTCAACAGAATTTCAGAATCCGAGTCCGTGTTTACGTGACGCAAGTCATCGCGGAAAATTTCTTCGCCCAACTTTTCGGCGTTGGTCAAATTACCATTGTGCGCCAGCGTAATGCCGTAAGGAGAATTCACATAAAACGGTTGTGCCTCGGAGGACGACGAAGAACCCGCCGTCGGATAACGCACGTGACCAATCCCCATGTCGCCAACCAGGCGCAACATGTGACGGGTATGGAATACATCGCGAACCAAACCATTGTCTTTGCGCAGATGCAGGCGACCATTGTCACAAGTCACAATTCCCGCCGCATCCTGACCGCGATGCTGGAGCACCGTCAGCGCATCATAAATCATTTGGTTAACATTGCTTTGCGCAACAATGCCAACAATACCACACATAGTTCGATTCTCCAGAATAGCGTCTAATCAATTGCGCTTGGGCAACTGGTAAGCAAAATACTGCCCGTATTGGGTCGGCAAAGAGTCATTAATCGCCAATGCCAACCGCTCAAATTGTTCAAGTAACAGGGACTGCTTCCACCAATCCGACTGCGGAAGTTTCGTCATGCCCGCCAACCAAACCAGCAGAACCACAACCAGGCTTCCACGAATAATTCCAAACACCACGCCCAGCGCGCGGTCGGTGCCACTTAAACCGGAATGCTTGACCAACTGGCCAACCAGGCGGTTTATCAGCGCGGCCAACACCAGACAGGTAATAAACAGCGCAAGAAAACTCGCACCAATGCGCAGCGCCTCACTTTCCATGTGCGGTTGCAGCCAGGACGCCAATTTGGGGGTGTAACTGATTGCCACCCAAAACGACACCAGCCATGCGGCCAGCGACAGAACTTCGCGAACAAATCCGCGAAACAGGCTTATTACCGCCGACACCAGCACAATACTCAGGACAATGTAGTCTACCGCACTCACGGTTTGTCGAATCTCCGTAAACCTGATTTCAAATCCGGGCCGGCCTGCGACGGCGCGATTATAGCAAAAAACCCAAGGCTCGCCTTATTGGTGACGCATAACAATGCCATTGACGCCCAGTTTTTTTTGCAGCGTTTGCATGGCGGTTTGTGCTTCCTGTTCAACAACATACGGCCCCACCTTCACTCGCCAGATGGTTTTGCCGTTGGCCTCGCGCTTATCCACATATGCCGAGTAGCCCAAACCGCGAATTTTATCGCGCAATTGTGTGGCATTGGCTTCCTGGGAAAAGCTCCCCACCTGGGCCACCCAGCGTTTGAGGCCGTCGGGCAGATTGGGGGTCGCATTGCCGCTGTCCTCAGCAGTTTCCAGCGGTTGTGCGGTGGTCGCTTCCTTGGTCAGAGCAGCGGTCGTTTCGACCGGTGCAGCAACAACAGGCGGATTAGTGCTGGTCGCTGGATCGGACTCGACTTCCCTGACTATCGCCCCAGGCTCACCCGTTGTATCGGGCTGACCATTGAGCTTGAACACACCCTCGTCATCCAGGCGATAGATGATGGTTTTTAATTTGTCCGGCGGCGACGGTATAAATTCGCCCTCGCCTGGAATATCTTCATTGTTCGAAAACAACATGGGTAAAAAAATCACTGCCAACGATACCAGCACCAAGGTACCGAGGATGCGATGTTTCATTGAAGTTGTATCACTCATGCGTCGCCGCCTGCAAAAACGCGTTTAGAGTAAAAAATGAACCGAAGACCAACAAAATATCATCGCCGTGCATATCCAACTCCGCCGCGTGTCGGGCATCATTCGCGTCGCGGAAACAATGCAGCTGTTGTTCCGCCACGCCAAGGCCCAACAAAATATCACGAATTTCTTCGGCACTGGCGGCACGGGCTTCGGGTAAATTCGTCAAATACCATTCGCCCACCAGCGGCAATAATGGTTTAAGCGTATCGGCAATATTTTTATCACGCATCATTCCCAGCAGAGCACGTTTGGCACCCAGCGGATGAAGCGAACGTAAGTTTCGCGCGAGAAATTCGCCGGCCTGCGGATTATGTGCGACATCCAGAATCAAACGATAACGATCCTGACGAATTTCAAATCGCGCAGGAATCACGATACTCTGCAGACCTTCGCGGATTTGGCTTTGCGACAAGGGCAGCGCTGTTTTCATTTCACTTAGCGCCTGCAACACCGCCGAGGCATTGTACAACTGCTGCACGCCGCGCAGATTTGGTAGCGGTAAACTCAAACGTTTTTCACCAGCGCTTCCCCACCAATCCCAGATGCCATCATGCTGCACAAATCCGTAATCCTGACCAAGACAGCGCAGTTGCATTCCCGCCGCAGTGGCTTGCTGCAACATCAGTTCCGGAGGTGACGGATCAGCGATCACCAGTGGCGCTCCCGCACGACCGATGCCCATTTTTTCCAAGGCAATTTTTTCGCGGGTGTCACCCAACCAGTCCATGTGATCCATGTCGATGCTGGTGATAATCGCCACGTCGGCGTCAATAATATTGACAGCATCCAGTCGACCACCCAAACCGGTTTCCAGCACCACCACATCCAGTGCCGAGCGAGCAAAAATATCCAACGCAGCCAGTGTGCCGAATTCAAAAAATGTCAGCGATATTTCACCGCGCGCCTGATCAACGCGCTCGAATGCCTCACACAACGCGGCGTCTTCAACTTGCTGATGATTTATCGAAATACGTTCGTTGTAGCGCAGAACATGGGGAGAGGTATAACAGCCGACACGATATCCGGCAGCAAGCAAGGTAGCGCGTAACATCGCAACCGTAGAACCCTTGCCATTGGTTCCTGCCACCGTGAACACCACGGGAGCAGGTTTGCCCACAGCCAATCGATCATAGACCTGGCGCACGCGCTCCAGTCCAAGATCGATGGCAGTGGCGTGCAGGCCAAGCTGCCAATCTAGCCAAGCCTGCACATGATTAAATCGCATCGGTTATGCCGACAACGCCGGTTTGTTTGTCAGTATGGCCAAAATACTGGCCAAACGATCCTTCATCTCGCGGCGATCGATGATCAAATCAATCGCACCGTGCTCCAGCAAAAATTCACTGCGCTGGAACCCTTCGGGCAAGGTTTCGCGTACAGTCTGCTGAATAACACGTGGGCCGGCAAAACCAATCAACGCGTTGGGTTCACCGATATTCAAATCGCCCAACATCGCAAAACTGGCCGACACACCGCCCATGGTAGGATCGGTCATTACCGAAATGTAAGGAATGCCGCGATCACGCATTTTGGCCAGTACCGCACTGGTTTTGGCCATTTGCATCAGCGAGAACAGTGCCTCTTGCATACGCGCACCACCGCTCGCGGAAAAACAAATCAGCGGGATGTTTTCTTGCAGACAACGATTGGCCGCCTGGGTAAAACGCTCACCTACAACCGAGCCCATGGAGCCGCCCATGAAGCTAAATTCAAACGCGACCGCAACAACCGGATTGCCGTGCAAAAATCCTTTCATCGCAATCAGTGCATCTTTTTCGCCGGTGGCTTTTTGCGCCTGAACGATACGGTCTTTGTATTTTTTGCTGTCCTTGAATTTCAATACGTCATCGGGTTCCAGATTGGCGCCGATTTCTTCACGACCCGCTTCGTCCAAAAACCAGTTCAAACGTTTGCGCGCGCCGATACGACCGTGATGGCCACACTTGGGGCAAACATCCTGGCTACGTTCCAGTTCCGATTTAAACAATACCGCTTCGCAGCCATTGCATTTTGTCCACAGACCTTCAGGAACCGTGCGCTTGCTTGCTTCGCTACCTTCGGTGCGAATACGTGACGTTGTCAGTTTTTTAAACCAGCTCATAGTGTCGAATCCGTATTAAGAATTTGCTTTATCAATAGCCATGCGCAGTTCCTTCAAAAATTGAGGAACACGCACCAGTACGCGATCGGGGACTTTTACGTCTTCACCAATGCGACTCACCAGTGCACTACCTACCACCACGGCATCCGCTACTCGTGACACGGCAGCAGCAGATTGCGCGTCGCGAATACCAAAACCTACGCCGATCGGCAGCGAAATATGTTTGCGCAACTCGGCAACTTTGGTTGCCACTTCGGTAGTATCCAGCGAATTAGCGCCAGTCACCCCTTTGAACGATACATAGTACACAAATCCTTGCGCAATTTCCGCGACCTTGCGCATGCGCTCCGGAGTACTATTGGGTGCCATCAGGAAAATAGAATCCAGACCATGACTGCGCATGATCGGCACAAACTCCTGGGCTTCTTCCGGTGGCATATCCACCGTCAGCACGCCGTCCACGCCCGCCTCGGCTGCAGCTTTGGCGAAAGTCTCGTAACCCATCACCTCAACCGGATTGAGGTAGCCCATCAACACCACCGGGGTGTTGTGATCTTTTTGACGAAACTCCGCCACCATCGCCAATACTTTTTTCAGCGTGATTTTGTTTTTTAATGCGCGTTCGCAGGCGGCCTGAATCACCGGACCATCGGCCATCGGATCAGAAAATGGCACGCCCAACTCGATAACGTCAGCGCCCGAATTTACCATCGCATGCATCAACGGCACGGTTACCCACGGCAAAGGATCGCCTGCCGTGATGTAGGGGATCAGTGCCTTGCGGCCATTGACCCGCAACGCATCAAAACGCTTGCTTAATCTGCTCATACTTTGATCCCTTCCAACGCGGCTACCGTGTGGATATCTTTGTCTCCCCGTCCGGAAAGATTGACCAAAATATTTTTGCCTGGCCCCAGTTCTTTGGCCAGTTTGACGGCATACGCCAAACCATGGCTGGACTCCAGCGCCGGCATAATGCCTTCACCACGGGTCAAACCATGAAACGCTGCCAAGGCTTCATCGTCGGTGGCATAGGTGTATTTCACCCGCCCCTGATCGTGCAACCAGGCATGTTCGGGACCCACGCCGGCGTAATCCAGACCAGCGGAAATCGAATGGGTTTCGAGAATCTGACCATTCTCGTCTTCAAGCAAATAGGTGCGTACGCCTTGGAACACACCGCGCTTACCGGTGGCAAAGCGCGCTGCATGTTCACCGCTCGCAATGCCATGACCGCCCGCTTCCACGCCGTACATCGCCACGCTGGCATCATTCAAAAACGGATGGAACAAACCAATGGCATTGGAACCACCGCCAACGCAGGCGACCAGCGCATCAGGCAAGCGACCGGTCAGTTCCTGCATCTGGCGACGCGCTTCGCGGCCAATGATGGTCTGAAAATCACGCACCATCGCTGGATAGGGATGGGGGCCACTTGCAGTGCCGATGATGTAGTAGGTGTTGTCAACGTTGGTCACCCAATCGCGCATCGCCTCGTTCATGGCGTCTTTCAGGGTTTTGGTGCCAGACTGAACGGCAACCACCGTCGCGCCCAGCAAACGCATACGGTAAACGTTCAGCGCCTGACGCTTGACGTCTTCTTCGCCCATGTAGACCACGCATTCCAGGCCCATGCGCGCAGCCACTGTCGCACTGGCAACGCCGTGCTGACCGGCGCCGGTTTCGGCGATAATGCGCGTCTTGCCCATCCGCTTGGCCAACAATGCCTGGCCGATGGTGTTGTTTACTTTGTGCGCGCCGGTGTGATTGAGATCTTCACGCTTGAGGTAGATGTTGGCGCCGCCAATCTGCTGGCTCCAGCGCTCGGCAAAATACACAGGACTGGGACGACCGACAAAATGGGTCAGGTCATAATCCAGTTCCTTGATGAATTCGGGATCATTACGATATTTTTCATACGCCTGACGCAGTTCTTCCAGAGGCGCCATCAGCGTCTCTGCCACAAACTGACCGCCATAAACGCCAAAGTGGCCGTTACGATCGGGCATTTCAGGTAGGGTTTGCATTTATCCTGTCACCTTTTCTTACTGCTGCAATAAAGGCCGCCATCTTGCCGGCATCTTTGATGCCCTTGGCAGCCTCAACCCCGCTGCTGATATCCACTGCATAGGGGCGTATTGTTGTAATCGCGGATTCTACGTTATTTGCATCCAGTCCGCCCGCCAAAATCAGCGGCCGGGGAAAATCTCTGGGGATTGCCGCCCAATCGAAAGTTGTGCCACTGCCACCGGATTTTCCACCGCCATGACTGTCCAGCAAAAACGCCTTGGCTGCGGGGTGGAGGGCGGCATAGGCCAGCGGGTCTACGCCGGCGCCCATGGGGATGGCCTTGATGTACGGCAGCTCAAAATTTTCGCAAAATTCAGCCGGCTCATCGCCATGAAACTGTAACAAATTCAAGGGTACACTGCGCAGTATCGCGGCCACGTCAGCCGCTGTATGATCCATGAACAAGCCTACCACGGTCACAAAGGGGGGCAGTTGTTCCAGGATGGCCCTTGCCTGCGGTGGATCAATGTAGCGGGGACTTTTTTTGACAAACACCAAGCCCAACGCATCGGCACCCAGCGCCAACGCCGCTTGCGCGTCTTCGAGCCGGGTAATGCCACAGATCTTGATTCGGGTTTGATGATTCATCTAATCGCTTGAAAAAAAGCGTAATTTACCAAACTGGTGCCGACCAGGAAAGCGCTGGCAAGCCAAATTTGTCCGGGTAGCCCACATGGGTCAGGTACAGACCGGCCGGAGGTGCAGTCACCCCGCCCAGTTTGCGGTCGCGATGCTCCAGAATTTCCTTCGCCCAGATCGGCTCATGCTTGCCTGCACCAATGTCCATCAGCACGCCGCTGATATTGCGCACCATGTGGTGCAAGAAGCCATTGGCCTCAATATCGATGATCACATACGGGCCACGGCGAGTCACCGTCAATTCCGTCACGTTGCGCACCGGGCTTTTGGCCTGACAGGCCTGGGCGCGATACGAAGTGAAATCATGTTGCCCCACCAGATAACGCGCAGCTTCGATCATGCGGGTTTCATCCAAAGGGCGAAACTCCCAGGTGGTGCGATGCTGCAAAAAGGTAGGCCGAACCGGACGATTAACGATAACGTACTGATAACGCCGGCTGATGGCCGAAAACCGCGCATGAAAATCCTCATCAACGGGTTGCGCCCACAACACTGCCACACTCTTGGGCAGATTCGCATTGGCACCAAACACCCACTGATGCATATCACGCTGCGCCTGGGTATCAAAATGAATCACCTGCCCGCTGCCATGCACGCCAGTGTCGGTGCGACCGGCGCAAACGACGCGAATGGGTTCGTTGGCTACCCGTGAAATCGCCCGTTCGACCACCGCCTGCACGGTATTTTCCGAGTGCAGTTGCACCTGCCAGCCAAAAAATGACGCGCCGTCATATTCCACCGCCATCGCAATTCGCATGTTTACCTCAATTCACCAGCACTACGGCGGTCAAAATCAAACCGGGCCAGGCCCACTGCCAAACCGGCGGAGCAACCAGCGCGGGAATTTCAATTTGCTTGGCGAGGCCGTCTACTATCAGTGCCTCACGAAAACGAAAATATAGCCTGTCCACCACGTGCAACAAACGCTGTTTAATGCTGTTCGCTTTTGGCATGTCAATCGGGCTACCTAACGCTGCCAGCTTTCGGCTGGCAATCAGGGTCAAGGTGAGCAACAACGCAAACCGGTCGGCGGGAAATCCAAACCGCCGTAACGGCAGCACCAATTGCCGAAGTGCCGCCATCAACTGCTCCCGATCCAGGGTTTTCAGCAGCGTTGCCACCGCCAGAACAATCGCAATCAACACCACCAAACGGTGCAGCGCCAATTGAGCGCCTTCCACCGTGGGCGACCAGCGCTGCCAGTCGGACACAATCCATAATCCGGGGGTAAACCAGGAATAAACGACCACAATGGACAGTAAAAACCAGCGCAAGCGCTTGAGCATCGACCAGGCCGAGCTTCCGGGGCCATGACCGCAGATCAACCAGTACACCGGCAAAAACAGCAACAGCCATCCCCAATGGGGTCCCCGGCTCAGTGCCAGTCCCAAACTGAGAACCAACAACGAAACGACATGGATCAGCGGGTGCAAGAATCGCCCCTTAGACACTGCCCTGTAGGGCTTTGATTTCCTGCGGTGTCAAATCCTGGAATTTGCCAGGACGCAAGCTGCGTGGCAACTGTACGCTGCCATAACGCACACGCTGCAGACGACTGACTTTCAGTCCTTGCGATTCCCACAAACGACGAACCTCGCGATTACGTCCTTCGCGCAACACCACGTGGTACCAGTGATTGGCGCCTTCACCACCGGCATCAATGATCTGATCAAATTTGGCCATGCCATCTTCCAGCATAACGCCGGTGCTCAGTGCGGCCATTTGCTCGTCAGTGACCGTGCCCAGCACGCGCACAGCGTACTCGCGTTCAATCTCACGACTGGGATGCATCAGTTTGTTGGCCAGATCACCATCGGTAGTGAAAATCATCAAACCAGACGTATTCAAGTCAAGGCGACCCACGCCAACCCAACGGGTGTTGCGCAGTTGTGGCAAAGACTCAAACACCGTGCGTCGACCCTCAGGATCAGAACGGGTACACACTTCACCCAAAGGCTTGTGATACATCAAATAGCGATGTTTTTGCGGTTCCAGACGCGTCGCGGTCACTTGTTTGCCATCGACAATGACCTTGTCTCCGGGCGAAATCAAATCACCAAGCACGGCCACTTTGCCATTGATTTGCACGCGACCTTCTTCGATCCATTTTTCAATTTCACGGCGCGAACCAAAACCGCCTTGTGCCAGCACTTTTTGCGCGCGCTCAGGCTTGGTCGCAGCCGCTGACGCAGCATCTTCGGACTTGTGCGGGCGACGCACCGACGAAGTTTTTTTCTTTATGGAAATTTTTTTACGGGGAAAAGTCATCAATGTTCTTCTTCGGGCACAGTAGTGGGCTCATCGTCATCGACAAGCCATTCTTTCAGGGCTGCATCCACCAGTGACGACTCCGGCTCATTCGCCTCGGGCTCATCGATGGAACGCGCGACAGGATGTTCATCAGCAAATTCTACCTCTTCATCCAGAGGCAGATTGACTTCGTCATTGTCATCGCGCAATTCGCGCAATGCAGCTTCAACCTTGTCGTCTTGATCCATGTCAAATTCCTGGGCAATGACATCCAGATCACGAATTTCCGCTAGCGGAGGCAACTCCTCCAAACTGCGAAAGTTAAAATAATCCAAAAACTGGCGGGTCGTGGCGTACAACGCGGGCCGTCCGGGAACGTCTTTGGTTCCCACCACACGAACCCATTCGCGTTCCAGCAAGGTCTTCACGATTTGACTGCTGACACTGACGCCACGAATTTCTTCAATTTCACTGCGCGTAATCGGCTGGCGATAAGCAATCAGCGCCATGGTCTCGAGAATCGCACGGGAATACTTGGCAGGTTTTTCCTCCCACAACCGCGCAACCCAGGGAGTCACTTCCACCGCGGCTTGAAAACGATAGCCAGACGCCACTTGGACCAGTTCGGTACCACGTCCCTGCCACTCCTGCTGCAACTGCGCCAACACGTCCTGAATCTGTTCACGACTGGGCAGTTCTTCTTCAGCAAACAGCTTGAGCAGCATATCCACGGTCATGGGTTTGCCATAGGCAAACAGGGCTGCTTCGACAATTTTTTTTAACAACTCTGGACTCATTGTCTAGCCTTTACATGTATGGGACCATAAGGCTGGGCCTGGATCAGTTCAACCAGCGACGCCTTGATCAATTCCAGCACCGCCAGAAACGTCACCACTACCCCAGCGCGACCTTCTTCCACGGTGAACAACGACTCAAACGGTGTGAACCGCTCAGGGCTGAGCACACTCATCACGTTAGCCATGCGTTCACGCACCGACAGTGCATCACGCTGAATTTGGTGATGGGTGAACAGCTCAGCGCGCTTCATCACATCCTTGAGTGCCGATAGCAGTTCAGCCAAATCCACTTCAGGCGGTTTACGCGCAACTACCTTGTCAACGAAAACGGCTTCCGTGAGATAAAACTCGCGACCTTCGCGTGGCAGCGCATCAATATCTTCAGCGGCCTTTTTGAAACGCTCGTATTCCTGCAAGCGACGAATCAGTTCTGCACGAGGATCAACTTCCTCTTCTTCCTCGGTCACGCGCGGCAGCATCATGCGGGATTTGATTTCCGCCAGCACTGCAGCCATCACCAGATATTCCGCAGCCAATTCCAGATGAATTTCTTTCATCAGATCGACATAGGCCATGTACTGCCGGGTGATTTCGGCAATGGGAATATCAAGAATATCCAGGTTCTGTTTTTTGATCAGATACAGCAACAAGTCCAGCGGGCCTTCGAAGGCGTCGAGAAACACCTCGAGCGCATCCGGCGGGATATATAAATCCTGCGGCAACTGCGTTACCGACTCACCGTTAACCTTGGCAAACGTGGCCCTCGGCTCGGGAGGAAGCTCCGCCAGGGACTCTGCTTGCTGAATATCTGATTGCTCGCTCAACGGTACAACAACCCCATCGCCTGACGAACTTCTTCCAGCGTGTCACGAGCCACATCGCGCGCGGCTTCACAGCCTTCAGCGACAATGTTGCGCACCAGTTTGGGATCTTCCAGGTATTCCTTGGCGCGCTCATGAATCGGCTTGAGTTCTTTGAGCATGCCTTCAACCACGCGCTGCTTGCACTCAATGCAACCAATACCCGCAGTTCGGCAGCCTTCCTGAACCCATTCTTTCACGTCGGTATCGGAATACAGCACATGGAATTGCCAGACCGGACAATTGGCCGGGTCACCTGGGTCAGTGCGACGAACCCGTGCAGGGTCAGTCGGCATAATGCGGACTTTTTTCTCGATCGACTCGGGTTCTTCGCGCAGCGAAATGGTATTGCCGTAGGACTTGGACATTTTTTGTCCATCCAGGCCCGGCACTTTGGACGCGGCCGTCAACAAAGCCTGCGGTTCCGGCAGGATAATCCGACCGCCACCTTCCAGATAACCGAACAGACGCTCACGATCGCCCACAGACAAATTGTGCTGGGATTCGATCAATGCGCGACCGGTTTCCAGTGCAGCTTCGTCGCCCTGTTGCTGGTAGGATTTGCGCAAGTCCGCGTACAGACTGGCGTTTTTGCGCCCCATTTTTTTGATGGCAGCTTCGGCTTTTTCTTCGAAATCTTTTTCGCGGCCGTAGATGTGGTTAAAGCGGCGCGCTACTTCGCGGGTCAGTTCGACGTGCGACATCTGGTCTTCGCCCACCGGCACCAGACCGGCCTTGTAGACCAGGATGTCCGCACTCTGCAGCAAGGGATAGCCCAAAAATCCGTAGGTGGCCAGATCCTTGTCACGCAGTTTTTCCTGTTGGTCTTTGAAGGTTGGAACGCGTTCCAGCCAGCCCAGCGGGGTAATCATCGACAACAGCACATGCAATTCTGCGTGTTCTGGTACGCGTGACTGAATGAAAATCGTGGCATTATTGGGATTTACGCCCGCAGCAAGCCAGTCAATCACCATATCCCAGACGCTGTCCTGGATGATGGCGGGATCTTCATAGTGGGTCGTCAGCGCGTGCCAATCGGCGGCGAAGAAAAAACACTCGTATTCGTGTTGCAACTCAACCCAGTTCTTGAGCACCCCGTGGTAATGCCCCAAATGGAGCTTACCGGTAGTACGCATACCGGACAAAACGCGCTGATGATGACTTGGCACCGGGGTCACAATTCCTCCTTATAAACCCGCCATATGATACAGAACCGTGCGCATCAGGGATACTGGCTCCCCGATTAATGGCGACAAAACGCCCAACGCAAACAATCCCAGTACAATAAATAACCCGTAAGGCTCCAGCCGGCTGAATTTCCAGGCCCAGGGACCGGGCAACAGACTGGTCAAAATACGACCGCCATCCAGCGGCAAAATAGGCAACAAATTCAGCACCATAAGCACCAAATTTATCGAAATGCCAATGTCGGCCATCAAAAACAGGCCATAGGCCATGGAGCCCGGCTGGATATTCATCATCAGCGACAGCTTCATGATGAGCAGCCAAAAAATGGCCATGAGCAAATTGGCCATGGGGCCGGCAACGGCCACCAGCGCAATATCACGGCGGGGATTGCCCAGATTCTCCCAGTTCACCGGTACAGGTTTAGCCCAACCCATCACGGGAGCCCCCATCACCATCAACACCCCAGGCACGAGCAACGTTCCCACCGGGTCAATGTGCTTGATCGGGTTGAGGGTCAATCGCCCCAGCATCTGCGCAGTGCGATCCCCCAACTGCTTGGCCATCCAACCATGCGCCACTTCGTGGACTGTAATGGCGAACAGTACTGGCAGAATGGCAACGGCGATGATTTGAATGGTGGTTAATTGCTCGCCCATGGCTACCTCAAACTTGTTCTCACAGTCCCGCTGGATCGCCCTTGCCGACGCGTATGACCTCCGGCGTCTCCGATGTCAGGTCAACCACGGTTGTTGGCTCCATGCCACAGTATCCGCCGTCAATGACGAGATCCACCTGATTTCCCAAAACATCACGCATTTCGTAAGGGTCAATCATAGGCCATTCTTCACCCGGCAGAATCAGGGTTGATGTCATCAATGGCTCACCCAGGGTCTGTAGCAACGCCAAAGCAATCGGACTATCAGGAATACGCAGGCCAATGGTTTTGCGCTTGGGATGTACCAGTCGACGTGGCACTTCGCCGGTGGCATTCATGATAAACGTGTATGCGCCCGGCGTGACGTTTTTTATCAGACGAAACGCCTGATTATCCAGTTTGGCGTAGGTGCCAATTTCTGCCAGATTACTGCACAGCAAGGTAAAATTATGCTTGCTGTCCACTTTGCGGATTCGCATTATCCGCTCCAGCGCGTGCTTGTCGCCGATGTGACAACCCAGCGCGTAACATGAGTCGGTGGGATAAATGACCACGCCACCGCCACGAATAATCTCTACCGCCTGATTAATCAGTCGTTGCTGCGGATTTTCCGGGTGAATTTGAAAAAACTGACTCATGCGGTTTACGCCACTTCAAAAATAAGGGATTAGTGTGACAGAGACCAGTCGCGCCAGACGGGTTCAGTGCCTTCGGGCAATTGGAGATATGCGCCCAGTTCGATACGTGGATTGCCGGGGCTATGGAAATCCGAGCCAACCGAGGCCAGCAAGTCGTGACGACGAGCACAGCCCGCCATGCGGGCTTTTTCCGCCACGTTATGACTGCTACTCGCCACTTCCATGGCCACGCCGCCGTGTTGTTTAAAATCAGCGATCAGCTCACCCAGCTTGGTGTTGGTCATGTCATAGCGCGCAGGATGAGCGATAACCGCCTGTCCACCCGCTTGCTGAATCCAGTCCAGGGCATCAGGCAAACTGGCCCACTCACCTGCCACATAAGCCTTGCCCTTGCGACCCAGCCATTTTTTGAACACCGACTCCATGTCGGACTCCCGCCCCCGGGCAATAATCAAACGCGCAAAGTGGGTACGGGTGACAGCTTCACAGCCGGCCAGCGCGATGGTATCCGCCAGGGCGTTTTCAAAACCCTGTTTTTCGAGTTTGTGAGCAATGCGTTGTGCGCGAAGTTCGCGTAATTGCCGTAACGAATCCAGGCCCGCGAGCAGACGCTCATTGAAAGGGTCAACATTCAAACCCACGATGTGGATCGTGGTATTGCGCCAGCTCACCGAAATCTCGACGCCGGGGATGAGTTCAATCCCCTGCTCCTTGGCCGCAGCCTGGGCTCTTGCCACACCGGCCACAGTATCGTGATCGGTCAAGGCCAGGACATTCACACCTTTTTCCTGCGCGCGGGCGACCAAATCTTCAGGAGACAACGTGCCATCAGAAAACGTGCTGTGGGCGTGTAGATCGTAACAAAGGGACATAATTTATCTCGATTCCATGACCACGTAGGCAATGGCATATTCCTGCTCATCCGCCAGACTGACGTGTACAGCGGCAACCTGACGCTGCTGAGCAAGTTCTTGAGCTTTCGCAAACAGCGCCACATGAGGACGCCCCAAAGAATCGTTGGCAACGCAAATATGCTTGAGTGACAGCCCGTCGCGGAATCCGGTGCCAAACGCCTTGGCTACCGCCTCCTTGACCGCAAACCGCTTGGCCAGATAGGCTTCCGGGCGGGTAGCTTTGTCGAACTCGGTTAACTCGCCATCGGCCAGAATCCGGGCCGCAAATCGACGCGAATGACGCGCCAAACCGGCAGCGATTCGCGGGATGTGCACGATGTCGGTGCCAATGCCTACGATCAAGCTCTGGCCTCACGCATCAGTTGCTTCATTTCTCTAACCGCCGTCTGCAAGCCAACAAATACCGCTCGAGCAATAATGGCGTGACCGATGTTCAGTTCACGAAATTCCGGCAATTGGGCAATCGGCTTCACGTTGTGGTAATGCAGACCGTGGCCGGCGTTGACATACAAACCCTGGGCGTGGGCAAAACTGGCGGCGGCACGAATGCGCTCAAATTCCTCGCGCTGGGCGTCCCCGGAATATTCGGCGTAATGGCCGGTATGGATTTCGATGACTGGGGCCGCACATGCCACGGCAGCGCGGATTTGTTCTTCGTCGGCAGCGATAAACAACGACGCTCGCGTGCCCACCGCCGCCAGACGACGGCAAGCCTCAGCCACGCGATCAAAATGCCCCACCACGTCCAGACCACCCTCGGTGGTCAACTCTTCACGGCGTTCTGGCACCAAACAGGCTTCCTCGGGGCGGATACGCTCGGCGATGTCCAGCATCTCATCGGTTACGGCCATTTCCAGATTCATGCGGGTCTGGAGAATACCTTTGAGCATCTCCACATCGCGATCTTGAATATGGCGACGGTCTTCACGCAGATGCAGGGTCACGGCATCCGCACCAGCTTGTTCGGCCTCAATTGCCGCCTGGATCGGGTCTGGATAGCGGGTTCCGCGCGCCTGGCGCAGCGTTGCAACGTGGTCAATATTGACGCCAAGCAGCAAATCAGTGGAGAGATTCATTGAGCCTTTACCTTCCGCAGCGACCGGAACAAACAAAATGGGCGGTGAGTTTAGCACAAACCGCCCTTGTCGTCGCCGTCTGGCGCCAGGCAAATCTTTTTTAAATGCCTAATTAGGCAAGCCTAAGCATTTGCTCTGGCTTACTTTTCCAGCAAAGGTTTGATTGCCGCAGCCAGTTCCTTGGGGTCAAATTTGGGTACATAGATGTCCGCCCCGACGTTTTTCCCCATGGCGACATTGGCATCCGCTGACAGCGACGAATGCATCAGCACAGGAACCGTCTGAGTTCGAGGATCATTTTTGATTTTACGGGTAAGCACGTAACCATCCATTTCGGGCATTTCCACGTCAGTCAGAATCGCCTGAATGCGATCGGTGAATTTACCGCCACTCGCCGCCGCTTCCGCGGCAATTTCAGAAATCTTTGCCCAGGCCTCCTTGCCATTGCGCGCAGCGACATACTTCACCCCTAATTTATCCAGGGTCTTCTCGATTTGCTTGCGTGCCATGGAGGAATCATCGGCATAGAGGATGGTAAAGTGCTTCTGCAGCTCTTCAATATCACGGAATTCGTCAATATCACTGCCATGCGACGCGGCTTCAGCAAGGATGCGCTCCACATCCAACACCATGACAATCCGCTTGTCTTGCAGCTCGGTCACCGCGGTCACCAACCCCCCCATGCGGTGCGCCAGCATCGGCGGCGGGACCTTGATTTCGCTCCATTCCATGCGTAGGATATGCTCAACTGAGTGCACCAATAATCCCTGGGTTTGGCGGTTGTATTCGGTCACAATGAGGATGCCCGCCTTGTCTTCCACGTTCATGCCGCAAAACTTCGCTACATTGATCACAGGAACCATTACACCACGCAGACTCACCAGTCCTTCAACCGAAGGCGGCATGTCCGGTGCGTGAGTGATTACCGGCGCGTGCATTACCTCCCTGACCTTGAACACATTTATCCCAAATACCTCTTCACGACCGATGTTTTTGTCAAATCCCAGACTGAACAACAAAACTTCCAAACGGTTTGCGCCCGCCAGTTTCGTGCGTTCATCAACTGATTTAATAAAGGTTTCCATGATTTTACCTTGCTTCGAATATCACCAACGGGTAGCGGCACTTCAACTGTCTATCGACATCCCTACTGCGGCACTAAACGGTTTGCGGCAGGCAAAACTCGCACTATGCCTAAGGTAGTTTTGCATACCCTGTAAAAACAACACTGCATCAGCAAAAATCACGCCGTCGCTTAAGCGGACTCCCCCATTGATCGACATACTCGCGTAGCAATAACTGGAAATTTACATGTCACGAACAAGAACTTCCGCGTCAAAGAGATCGAAATCTCCATCTAAGTTTCGCACTTTGTTCAAGTGGAGCTGGCGCATCGCAATTATCGTTTTATTGATAGATATCGGCTACATGTTGGCCATCTGGCCGGACTGGGAGCGATATGCACAAGGAAGCGTACCAAAATCAAAGTTCATTTTGGACTATGAAGCCAAGAGCCATGCCGACAAATCATTGCCCAAATTACGCTGGCGCCCGGTACGCATTCGGGACATTCCCAAATCCGTCCCGCGCATATTTTTGATTGCTGAGGATGCACGTTTCTACGAGCACGACGGTATTGATACGGACGCTTTCCGTGAGGCCATGGAATACAACTGGGATCAAAAACGTTTTGTATTTGGTGGCAGCACAATTTCGCAACAAACCGTGAAAAACATGTTTTTAAGCCCCTCCCGTGATCCATTGCGCAAATGGCATGAGCTAGTTTTTACCTTTTTCATGGAAAACGAATTGAGCAAACGCCGCATACTTGAGCTTTACCTGAACGTCGCAGAGTTTGGCGAAGGCATTTATGGTATAGAGGCCGCATCACGTCGCTATTATGGCAAGTCGGCCAGCGCATTAACCCAGGAACAAGCCGCTGAATTGGCAGCCACCCTACCTGCGCCCAAGAAACATAATCCGGCAACACGAACCAAGTTTTTCAACAAAAAGAAAAACAAAATAATGCGTAATGCCCGTATAGGCATGGAGCAACCAGCAAAACAACAAACAGAACTAACGGAGCAAACTGAGCAAGTTATTGAACAACAAACTGAACAGACAATTGAGCAACAAATAGAGCAACCAACAGAGCAGCCAGTAGAATAAAAAAACGGCCCATAATGGGCCGTTTTATTTTGTTTCTGCAACAATTACTCGTTAAAACGCATAACCGACTTTAACTGCCCAGCGTGTGTTATCAGCATCTACATCAGGTGCATCAGGATCAGCAGGACTGGTTGTCTGCATGCGCCACTCAGCACCGACAAACACAGGCAAACCGGTGTAATGAACGCTGGCGCCAATCTGGAAACCTAACTGATCGGGAATGTCATCGCTGAGCATGTATCCAAAACCTACTCCACCACCCACTTCCAAATCATCAGCCACTTTAACCACATAGTGAGGATTGATTTCGATATTGGTTACTGCTGCACCGCTTTCATCCCAGGTAGTAATACTGGCCTGCTGGCGAATACGATTGGTGGGTGGCTGCAACAATGGGCAGTTCAGTGACATCTCCACGCCTGTGATCGCACCGGATGTGCCATCAATATCCATGCTGCCGTACAAAACAGAGGCGATGGGCTCTGCTTTATACCCTTCTTTTGAACCCGCTAAAAATGTCCAACCTTCAGCCAATGCACTCTGAGAAACTCCGGCTGACGCGACTAATGCCACCACTAACCATTTTTTTTTCATTGCTTTCTCCTATCGGTTGTTACAAGTTTAGACAAACCCCACTGAATGTAACGCTATACTCACTCAATTGCAAACGCCCAACAGCCCATTATATCCATTTGCACATGCACACTTTGATTAATGTCAACATTTAATCTCTTCGCTTCCAACAAGCAAACGTAGCGACAATCATCTATCGTCATCACCTCTTCTTTCGAGAAACAAGTCTTTTATTTCCCAAGGAGTTGTCACTATAATGAACGCCTATTTTGCTGTTATTAACCAACGGAACACTATATAGATTATGAAAGACCAATACTCACGTAATAATACACGTCCAACCGATCACGTCACTATCAGCCAATCCGTCGCCATTTTGGTCGATGGCAACAATATCGAGCGTAGCATTCACGACGAAACCGGCGATCCACAAACCATGCTGAATTTCGATACGCTGATTCCCACGCTATTAGACAATCGGGGCTTAAACCGCTTAATTTATTTCCGCGAAGGCAAAAGCATTTCTTCCAAGCTACAAGAACGGTTGCATTTGTTCTATCACGGTTCTGTGCGGCCTTGTCACAAAAATGCGGATATACCTTTAACCATTAAGGCGATGCAGCTGGCCAGTAAAGTTGACACCATTATCATCATGTCAGGTGATTCTGATTTCATTGAACTGGTCAGACACCTGAAATCCGAAGGCGTCCGCGTTGAAATTGCTGCCATCCCTAGCTCTACGTCAGGCATGCTCGTCGAAGAAGCAGATCACTTCCATCGCATTGGCCGTGAATACTGGTTTACATTACGCCCCAAACACAGCATTAATACCGAGTCTAAATCAATCGCACCTACCACCGCCTAATTCACTACGCGGCAGCCAATTGGCCACCGCGTAGTTCTTGAAACAGGTCGATTTTGTTGATAGTTTTCTGCCAGTGATGGTTTTCCTAGGAAACACAGCGTATGGATTTTTCCCGGTTACAAGAATTTGAACTGCTTGCCTGGCACTGGTGGGCAATAGCCCTAATATTTGTCGTTCTGGAAGCGTTAATTCCCTCTGGCATTTTTGTGGGTATTGCGGTATCCGGCGCAATTACTGGCGCAATAAAAATTAATTTCCCGGCACTTTCCTGGGAAGCTCAACTGGGTATTTTTGCCACCATTACTGTGGTAGTTACCTTCATCTGGCGCAAGATTTTCAAGGTCAGCGAAGCCGAAAACCAGGACATTGCCACCAAGGGCAAAGCGCGCGCCCAAGTGGGTAAAGAATTTGTTTTGAAATTACCTTTGCAAAATGGATTTGGTGAAGCAGAACTAGATGACATTAGCTGGGAACTCAAAGGTCCTGATACCAAAGCAGGCAAGAGAGTGCGTGTTGTTGGAGTCGATGGCTCTATTCTGGTTGTCTACCCACTACCCGAAAAGAAAAAGGAGACTTAGAGTCTCCTTTTTCGTGTGTGCTTTGCCACGAAATCAAGCAATGCCCGCATAATTTTCCCAGTCATCGTCATTTTCCCACTCGGCGGCTTCGTGATACAGGTGCCCAGACAAATTGTCCAGTGGCAACGTTGCGACAATGAGATCATTCTCACTCAGTATAAATGAGCCTTTTTCATCATCCTGACTGTCTCGCATAAAACCGATATGCAACGACATATACTCCGACAATAAGGATTTTGCCAGAGCAATAGCAACCCCATTCACTTCGACACAAAACCCACTAACCCACTGAGAAGGCACCACCGAAAAATAGGTTTTTGAGTCTTTCTGGCGCTCCAGCAAAAACGACAAAGGGTGCTTCAGCTCAGATTTTAGCTGCAGCAGCTTCTTAGCTGCCTCTTCGGTAACCACCAGTTGTGGAAAAAAGTAGCCCTTGCTTTTCATTCCGTCCCCCTTTGTCAATTAGGTCCGTATCAAGTGTATCGTCTATTTGTGACAGAATTTTGACACTTCAAGATTAAAATATCCTTTATAAGGCTTAGTGTTAGCATCACAGTCTAAAGAAACGGGTGAAAAAGACGCCAAACTGGGAGGCAAAGACAATCAAACAGCCGATTTTCCCTACCTTGGGGAGTAATTGAGATGGACGCAGCACATACGAAAAACATTGATTCCCTGACCGATCACGTCAATCAATACCTTACTTTTATGCTTGGAAATGAAGAGTACGGAGTTGAAATTTTGCGGGTCCAGGAGGTTAAAGGCTGGGAAGCGGTCAGAAGCATTCCAAATCTACCGTCGTACATCAAGGGAGTTATTAATCTGCGAGGTCAGGTAATTCCCATTATCTGCTTGCGAGAACGTCTGGGAATGCCCCTCAACAGCAAAACAGGCACAACCGTTGTCATTGTGCTTCGCGTACAGACAGAAACAGACCAGTCCATCATTGGCATCGTTGCCGACGCTGTATCCGAAGTGTATAACATTGAGGAATCGATGATGCAGCCAACACCCAATCTGGGAAGTGGCGTTGATGTCAGTTTTATTCGCGCAGTCGCCACCATGAATGAAAAAATGGTAGTACTACTGGAGATTGACAAGCTTTTGCAAAACGCAGTTCCCGCCGCGACTCAACAGGCGTTAAACGCAAAATAAAATTGCCGTGGCATGCCGGAAATTCAGCAATGCCATGGACTTTTGGGGTACGGTTTATTTCGTATCTTCCAAACGGTCGATACCCAGCGTGCAAAGAATATGTTTCTCGAATAAAGGCTCAGAGCTGTTACTGATAAAGTATTTTTCAAACACCACCTTCGCCAGGTGAACCCACTTCCCTCTCTTGAACCAGCTCACATTACGCGGCAACCGCCGAAATAATTCGAGCTAACGGGTCATTTTTTTCACGAAAACCACGACGAATATCGCTGTTGAAAAAGTGCCAACAAATGCTTCAATCGCTGCAACCAAGCGACTATAACCGATGGGCGTAATATCGCCGTATCCCAGCGTGGTAAATGTAACAATGCTGTAATACACGCATTGCGCGAAATCGTATAACGCCATATCGATATTGGCCGCATTCGCCATCGCAATCGGTTTACCGCCTTCGGTTACACCGAGCATCCAGTACAGCAGCGCACAGCCGAATATCATCACCATTGACGACAGCACCACATTCAACGGCTTTTCGCCATAGCCGCAGATCAGATCCACAGTTTTTGACAAAAACCGCCGCACCGACCACTTGGTCATTTGCATTCTGCGTGCAACCATTTCGTGATAAAAAAACAGCCCGGCCTGATCAAACAAACCATGCTGTTCCGCCAGCTTGCGCACATGGCGATATATTTCTTCGCATTCTTCAAACAGATCGGTAGCCAGTTTGATGTTGCCATTGTCCAGCGCCTGTCGCGCCTGCTGCTCTTGCAACAGACAATCGCCCCAGTTGACGTGTTCAATTTTGGCGCCAAATAAATTGATGCCCAGCAAATTTACATTTTCCAAATCAGCGTAATGCAAATTTGCGTGGGACAAGTTGGCTTTCATCAAGGATGCGCCGTACAAATTCAGTTTGAATAGATGACTATGCTGCAGATCGGCTCGATAGAGGTCGGCATACGACATATCCAGACCCTGCTTGTGGTGGTGATTGACCAAATCAATTTCGGCCAAATTCGCGTGGCGTAACTTAAAGCCCGACATGGATGCGCCACTGCGTGCGTATTCCTGCAACCGCTGACGCCACTGCTCGCCCCTTTTCTCGACGCTGTCATCGTGCCAGCAGCACAAACCATTGTGCTCGGCCTCATTGCCGCAGGCAATGCCCTTAGGATTACGATAGCTGCATAGCTGACTCATCTTCAGTTTCCACTAAATGCTTCCTTAGTATTTCAGTGTAAACGAGAAATTCTTTAGCCCACAGAGGCAGAGGTAAAGTTATTCGATGTGGCAGGTGGTCAATTGCTCAAGCTGTTGCAAGCGGTGCAGCGCCTGCTGCTTATTCTCACCACAAAATTCGTGGCTGGCTGCATAGCTGATACAGATAGCCGGACGTTGAGTCTGACCAAAGACGAGACAATAGTTTTGAGGATCGAGCTGAACACAGCGTACACCGGCGGGTTTCCCCGCCGGCATACCTGGAATGGGAGAACTGATCGACGGTGCAATACAACACGCGCCGCAGCCCTCCCGGCATTGCATATTAGGCAGTCGCGCCGCGACGCGGGCTGCCGTGGCCGCCACCTTGTGGACGACGTGTTTGGTCAGCACTACGGCCTTTCCAACCACCGCCCGCACCAGGCTTGGCACTGTTACCACGGTAATTACCGCCGCCCTTGCCTTTACCTTTGGCAAATGGCTTGCCGCGAGAAAAACCGGGTTCAGGCTTCACAGGCTCCAGGCCAGGCACGATTTCGCGAGCCAGCTTGCTGCCAGTCAGACGCTCGATGCCACGCAGTTTCGACCAATCATCTGGACCAACCAGAGAAATGGCGATACCCGTTGCGCCGCCACGACCGGTACGGCCAATGCGGTGAATGTAATCTTCAGCTACCATCGGCAGATCAAAGTTGATTACGTGCGAAATACCTTTGATGTCCAGACCGCGCGCTGCTACGTCAGTAGCAACCAGCAGACGATGCTTGCCCATACGCATGTTTTCAACCGTACGACGACGTACGTGCTGACTCATGTCGCCGTGCAATGCTGCAACCTGATGACCTTGTTCAGCCAAATTCTGCGCCAGCATATCCGCGCCTTGTTTGGTCGCAGTAAAAATAACCGCCTGTCCTAAGTCATCATTTTGCAGGAAGTGACGCAGCAAACGATGTTTGTGGCTAATGTCATCGGCCTGGTGAACATGTTGCGTAATCGACGCATGGACCGATTGCGAAGACACCTGCTGAATACGCACAGGATCTTTCATCAACGAACGAGCGATGTTATCAACGCGACCTTCCAGAGTCGCAGAGAACAACAGCGTTTGACGTTGTGCAGGCATGGCTGCCGCGATTTCACGCACTTCATCAACAAATCCCATGTCGAGCATGCGATCGGCTTCATCCAGAATCAGCATTTCAATGCGGGAAAAATCAATGCGGCCGCGTTCCATATGGTCTTTCAGACGACCTGGTGTAGCAACCAGGATGTCCTGCGGCTTGGCCAGCATGCGAATTTGTGGTGGGTATGGCACGCCGCCAACCAGGCTGCCGGAAAACACACGGCTAAAGCGGCTGAACAGGCGAATGTTATCCGTAACCTGGGTAGCCAGTTCACGGGTCGGGGTCAACACCAGTACGCGCGGGCCATTGCCCGGTTTACGCGCCCAGCGGGTCAATAATTCTAATGCGGGCAGTACAAACGCTGCAGTTTTGCCCGTTCCGGTTTGCGCGGATGCCATCAGATCGCGGCCTTCCAGTACTACTGGAATCGCTTCACTCTGGATAGCTG
>JAOUHV010000002.1 GCA_029884425.1 Gammaproteobacteria bacterium | reverse complement strand
GCATATTCCAAATTAAAAACTCGGGTGAAATTGATGATGCTTTATCTATGAACATTCCGTGGACGTATTCTTTGCCAACGATTACACCTGTCGGAGTTTTAGCTGGGAATGAAACCCAGCCTGCGATGCTTACATACAGTGCGTTATTTAAATCATAGTTTCCGGCTTTGGCTGCTGCACGAACTCGAGATTTGAAGTCATTAATCTGAGTGTTGTCGAGTCCAAGGTTGGCGGCTTCTTCGTTAATGACTGGGGTAATGTCGTTCTGTCCCATAATCATTAGATTGTAAAAACTGTTTCGTTCGGAGCCATAGCCAATGTAACCATTGCGGACCGCTTGATAAAGCTTGCCAGCATCAACTAACGTTAGCTGATTTGGTGTTCCGCCGCAGCCTATGCGATGATTTAGTTTTGTTGACGACATTCCAAGGTCAATCGCCGTATTGTTCAAGGCAGTTTCTGTGTATTCCACGCGAAATGCTTGGGTCCAGCGATTGTCGGAGTTAACCATCATCAGATTGTGTGCATTGGATCGCGGAATCCAAACAGGTGAGGTGTCTTGTGGGCAACTGCTGTCTGTTCCGTCGCCGTTCTTAACATAATCAGAGAAGCCTTGCACTAAGTCGCTAAGAGAATCTTGTTTGTCATAAACACGCTTCATTCCGTGAATATGATGTACCGCTTTGATGGTGCTGGCAGGTTCAAATGGAGTGGATGACATTAATGCTACTTTGGTGGATGCATTAACTTCTTTTACGTACAAACCAAAAGTTCCTCCAGTGCGCTTGTTCGCAATCAAATCACGAACACGAGATGTTTGCGCGTTAACGTTATTGAGATAAATTACATCATATCGGTATTCGCCATTGATCAAATAGGATTCAATATCGATGATGCGAGTGCCGTATTGTGAGAGAAAGCTATTTACATTGTCTGCGGTAACACCATAGAGCCACCACCATTGTGAGCCAGAATTCTTTATCATAACAACAGTATATTTTCCGTTGCTTTGACGCTCAATGTCTATTAAGCGAGCATCATTGGTATTCGCATATTTTCCAATATCAGATACGGGGATGTCTGTATACCACCACCAGGCAGCACTATTGGTGCCGGTGTTTTGTATCATAATGGAATCATAGTATCTAACTCCATTTACTTCATATGTGTCGACGTCAATTAGGCGAGCATTGTTTGCTTTCAATTTAGCCGATAAGTCGGCAAATGTTTGACCATAGTAATACCACCATGAACTGGCTCTGGTTCCGGAGTTTTGGATCATGACGACGGCGAAATATCGAGTGCCATTGACAAAGTATGATTCAATATCAATGAGTCTGGCGTTATTGCTGGCTAAATAACTTGAGAGCTGGCTAGAAGTTATCCCGTAATACCACCACCAAGCGCTAGTGTTTTCTCCGGAGTTTGCTACTGTCACTACGTTAAAAGTCGGGGTTGTGGCATTTACAACTTCGATATCGATAATGCGATAGCCGGCATTAACTTGGGCGGTTATCGTGGCAGCAGTCACGCCATAATGCCTAGTCCATGCTGTGGGTGTCGTTGTTGATTTTTCCAGTGGTTCTTCTGCAAATGCGCTTGATGTTGATGCAATACCAAGGAGCAGTGTGGCAATTAAACGTATGGCGAACAGTGACCTATTTTTTAATATTTTGTAAAGCATGATTTCATCTCCAGTGCAAAAATGGCAAAGTAGGGCGCAAGAGCTAACTGGTTTTGCGCCGAGTGTATTATTTTTGGTGCAATGAGCAATGCTTTTTGCACCCTACGAGATCAGTCGTTTTACGATGCTAGTTCAACCTGATGCAATTGCTTGTCGATTCTCAAATGTCGAATTACCTATGGCTGATATTCGTATTGTGGATAGATTAAACAATGTTTATTTCTGGAAGGTTTCTGATGACAGGGTGTTTTGTTTCATTTGTAACAATGATAGCTTGCTGCGAGATCATTCAAATGTCTGTTACCTCCTGCATTTATGGTGGTGTATAAAGTGAGGTTGTATGAACCAATCTGAAATCAATCAAGTATCCGATACCGCCTTTATGGCGGCGGCTTATCGTGCGATGGAAACCGATCGACCAAACGCACTGTTTCATGATCCGCTGGCGGCGAAGCTGGCGGGCGAGCAGGGTAGAAGGATTATTGAGCGCCTTCCGCCCCGGGCGATGATCGGCGGTTGGACGGTGGTGATTCGCACCAGAATTATCGACGAGTTCATTCTTGCCGCTATTGCTGAGGGTGTGGATACGATTCTGAATCTGGGAGCAGGACTGGATGCCCGGCCTTATCGAATGCAACTGTCATCGCCGATTCGCTGGGTCGAAGTGGATTATCCGCACGTTATCGACTTGAAGGAGGCCCGTCTTTCTGACGAGACAGCACGTTGTCGGTTGGAGCGAGTCAGACTGGATTTGGCCGATGTCGATGCGAGGCAGAAATTTCTTGGCGAAATTTCTGCGCAGTCGAAAAAAATCCTGGTACTCACCGAGGCGGTTACGCCTTATCTGTCTGAGGATGCAGTGGCTTCACTGGGCGCAGACCTGCAATCGCATGCTTCAATCCACTATTGGCTGACGGATTATTTTTCGCCGGCGTCGTACGAATATCGTCGGCGAAGTGGTATGAGCCAGGCGATGAAGAACGCACCTTTTCTGTTTGAGCCGGCGGACTATTACGGCTTTTTTGCCCAGATTGGCTGGCAGCCGAAGGAAGTTCGTTATTTTCCCATTGAGGCCGATCGGTTGCTCCGCCCTGCGCCGTTTCCCCTGCCGTTAAGGCTGGCCATGCGTTTGCTGGCGATGTTTGCCTCAGCCGAACGCCGGCGAGAGATGAAACGTTACGCTGGTTTTGTGTTGTTTGAACGCGATGACTGTGTCTAGCACTAAAAATTTGGAGTGGTTGGTATTGCGCGGGAGAGGATGGAAATCAATCACCCGCCACGAAGGCGGGTGACCGGTGCAGTTTTAGATGTTGGCCTGGCTGGTGACGTCGACGTAAACCACCAGGTTTTGGCCGGGCTTCAGGTGCTTCTTGCCAGACACGCTGTTCCAGCGCATCAAGTCGTTTAAGTTGACGTTGAATTTGCGGGAAATGGTGGCCAGTGAATCACCGCGACGTACACGATAAGTGATTTTCTGGGTACGGTCTTCGTGGTTGGGGGTGAAGGCCGTTTTGGGTGATGTCGAGCCCTTCTTGGTCCAGATAACCAGTTTCTGGCCGGCGCTCAGGGTGTCACCTGGGGCCATGCCGTTCCACTTTGCCAAGGTGCGTACGTTGACGTTGTGTTTGCGGGAAATACTCCACCAGGTGTCACCGCTGCGGACTTGGTACGCAATCTTGTGTTTGTTGCTGGAAGGCGTTGTATTTTGCAGGCGGCTCAGGCGTTGATCGGCACTCATGCTGTAGGACGCCAGTGACTTGCGGGCCACGGGGACGACCAGCTCTTGGTTTTGGCGGATCATGTTGCCCTTGATATTGTTGATCTCTTTGATGAGCTCCACGGTGGTGTCATATTTGTTGGCGACGGATAACAGGGTGTCACCCTTGCCGATGGTATGACGTTCCCAGGCCACGCGCTCGGAATCAGGCAGAGCAGCCAGATTGGCTTCGAAAATCTCGACCTTGTCGAGGGGTAGCATCAGGCGATGCGGACCTTTGGGGTCGGTTGCCCAGCGGTTGAAGCCGGGGTTGAGCATGTAGATTTCGTCCACGCTGAGTTCAGCCAATTCTGCAGCCAGGGCAAGGTCGATCTGTTTCTTGGTGTCGACCTCGGCCATGTAGGGCTCGTTGGGCAGGGGCTGCAGCGTCATGCCGTATTGTTCGGGATTTTTCACCAGACGGGCAATGGCAATCAGCTTGGGTACGTAGGCGCGGGTTTCAGGCGGCAAATCCAATGACCAGAAGTCTGTTGGCAAGCCACGACGTTTGTTTTTGGTGATGGCGCGGGACACGGTGCCCCAGCCGGAGTTGTAGGCAGCGAGCGCCAGCATCCAGTCACCCTTGAAGCTGCGGTTGAGGTCTTCCAGGAAGCTCAGGGCCGCATGGGTGGATTGCACGACATCACGACGTCCGTCGTACCACCAGTTCTGTTTCAGACCATACAGTCGGCCGGTGCTGGGAATAAATTGCCAGATACCAGCAGCGCGGCCATGAGAGTAGGCAAAGGGTTTGAACGCGCTTTCGACGATGGGCAGCAGGGCGATTTCTGCGGGCATGCCGCGACGCTCGACTTCTTCAACGATGAAGTGAAAATAGGGTTGGGCGCGCTCGGCGACCCGGTCCAGGTAGGCCTGGTGACGGGCATACCATGCCAGTTCCGATTCAATGCGGGGGTGATCAACGTCGGGCAGTTTGTAGCCGGCGCGCACGCGTTGCCACAGGTCATCATCGCCGCTGTCGGCGACATCGACCGAATTCTCGGTGTCAGCAATTTTGTCATCAAATAGTGCGGGTGGTGGATTGCGTTGTGCCAATCCAGAGGTGCTGGAGCTACTCGACAGGCGGCTTAGTACTGGGAAGGTGCTGGATGTCGCCTGGGGCCAAACAGTGGTTTTGTCCTGTTTGCGGAATACGGCTGGAAAATCGGCTTGTGAGTCGGCGATTTCTGCGGTGTTGTCTGCATCTATGGCACTGTTTTGCTGCGGAATATGCGCGCATGCACTCAAAAGGACCGCAGCACCGAGCGTAAGGCTGGTGGGCAGCAACATAAAGCGAGTGGACTTATTCTTCTTTGCCATAAAAAACCTTGGGTAATTTAGGATCAATCTCATACAGGGCCACATGGTTTCACAAAAGGCCTTGTATTCCAAGCAACTATGCGCCAAAAACGTACCGCAGACGTGAAGCGCTCGGACCGAAAGTCCGGTAATGCCAAATGTGTGCCACGGCAATGGTTAGCATTCACTGTTATTAACGGTATGATAGGAACAAGGCTTTAACGCGTTTGGGATGTTTTGTGCGCGGTTGACCAATTGGACGAAAGACTTGGTGAGTAATTGATCAGTGAAATTTAGCTTGGGACAACTTAACGGTTATTCGTCACCGGAGCCGGAGTACAGTTCCGAGGCCGTGATCCGCGTTGGTCAGCAGATGCGACGCTGGTACGCCGAGGGTTTGGGGGAGGTGTTGGCCCGTGAGGAGCGCACCGCCCTGCAGCAGGTTCTGCCCATGCTGTTCGGTTATCACCTGGTGCAGCTGGGGTATTTGTATGACACGGATTATCTGGCCGAGAGCTGTGTTCGTCACAAGGTTGTCGCCGATCCTGATTTGACCTTGCCGGCATCGCAGCGGATGTTGCTGGCCGATGCGGCGCAGATTCCGTTGGCCTCGGACAGTGTTGATGTCGTTATTTTGCCCCACACCCTGGAAATGCATCCGCAACCGCATCAGGTGCTGCGCGAGGTCGAGCGCATTTTGATACCCGAAGGGCATGTGGTGCTGCTGGTCTTTAACCCCTGGAGTCTTTGGGGGATGAGGCGGGCGCTTACTTTTGGTGAAAACAAGCAGGCACCTTGGTGTTGCCGGTTTATCAATCCGATACGCACCAAGGATTGGCTGGAGGTGCTGGGTTTTCAGGTGCGTGAGGTGCGGACGTTTTTCCATCGTCCGCCCATTGGTCACCCGGAGGTACAGCGCTGGATGGCACCGCTGGACGGGTGGGGCGAACGGCTCTGGCCTGCGTTTGGCGGGGTGACTTTGTATGTGGTTCGCAAACGGGTGATTCCGATCACCCCGATCAAGCCGCGGTGGCAACGCAAGCGGCGATTGTTGGCAGCTGATTTGGTGGAGACGCGTAATGGCTACCAGCGAAAATAATGTGACTGAATTGTTTACTGACGGTGCCTGCAAGGGCAATCCCGGCCCCGGTGGCTGGGGCGTGTTGTTGCGTCACAACGGCACGGAAAAGGAACTGTACGGCGGCGAGCCGCAGACCACCAATAACCGCATGGAAATGACGGCGGTGATTCGTGGGCTGGAGGCACTGAAGCGCCCCTGTCGGGTGCTGATTACCACCGATTCCCAGTACGTCAAAAATGGCATGACCCAGTGGCTGGCAGGCTGGAAGGCCAAAGGTTGGAAAACCGCAGACAAAAAGCCGGTCAAAAACCAGGATTTGTGGATGCAACTGGACGAGCTGGTGGCCAAACATGAGGTCAGTTGGCACTGGGTGCGGGGGCATAATGGCCATGATGAAAACGAGCGCGTGGACCAATTGGCCAATCGCGGCGTTGAAGAAATAATGGGATAACGCATGAGACAAATCGTATTCGATACCGAAACCACCGGCGTGGAGGTTTCGCAGGGCAATCGCATTATCGAAATTGGCTGTGTCGAGGTGATTGATCGTGTGGTCACCGGCAACACCTATCACCAGTACATTAATCCACAGCGTGACAGTGAAGAAGGCGCACTGCAGGTGCACGGTATTACCAGCGAGTTTCTCGCCGATAAGCCGCTGTTCGCGACCGTAGCCCGTAGTTTTATTGACTTTGTCAGCGGTGCGCAGTTGGTCATTCACAACGCGGCGTTCGACGTGGGCTTTATCAATTACGAATTGTCGCTGTTGGGTGCGCAGTGGGGTCGAATCGAAGACTATTGCACGGTACTCGATACCCTGGAAATGGCGCGCAGACTGCATCCGGGGCAGAAGAACAACCTGGATGCGTTGTGCAAACGCTACGACATCAGCAATGCCCATCGCGAATTGCACGGCGCGTTGTTAGACGCGGAAATTCTTGCTGACGTCTATCTGGCCATGACCGGTGGTCAGGTCAGTCTGGGGTTTGATGGTCAGGGTGAGGCCGGCGGGCCGGCAGTAAGCACGATTCGTCGACTGGACCGCAATCAGCCATTGCGGGTGTGTTACGCCAGCGCCGGCGAATTGCTCGCGCATGAAGAGCGTCTGGAAAAAATTGACAAGGCGTCGTCTGGTGCGACGATCTGGCGAAAATAATTATTTAAGATAAAACAATATGTTAAGGCGGCATTTGTCGCCTTTTCTTTTTTGTGGTGGCGCAAAATGTGGCGTTGAAGTTTACTCAAGTAACCCTGCAAAATGTCGATGATTGCTGAGATGTATTGGTATTTCATCTCCCTGTCATTTTGGAAGATTAGACATGCAGCAGACATTGCGTTTTACCGTGCAGGCGAAGGGACTGGCGCGCTATAGCGCTCAACAGGTGCAGATGCGCATACATCCCGCAGCGGAAAATTGCGGCATTGTGTTTGATGTTCTGGGTTGGCAGTTGGCGGCGACCTTGGCAGATGCCATGCCGGAGTATGGTTTGAGCTTGGGGCAACAAGAGCAGGTGATTCGCAATTGCGAAAAACTGCTGGCGGCAATGTACGGCGTGGGCATCGATAACGCGGTGATTGAGCTGAATTACCCGGAAGTCCCGGAAATGGATGGTGGCGCTTCGTCGTTTGTTGCGTTGCTGCATTCTGCGGGCGTAGTGCAACAAACTCAGCCAAGGAGAGTCCTAAAAGTGGAGTCTCCCCTGTTGGTTCAGCATCATGGCAGCTGGGCACGCGTATTACCGGCGCAAAACTTGCGTGTGGCTTGTCTGCGCTCTCAGGGGCGCAAGCAGCATGCGGTTAATTTGCGAGATGTGGTGGTCGATATCCGTCGCGCCACGTTTGAGTCCTGTGTGCGCCATGCCGGCGCGCAGCCTTTGCCGCATCAATCCCGTGAGGGCGGAGACACCAGCGTTTTCAACCGCCACGACGTGTTAGCGTGTCTGGCGGATTTGAGTTTGCTGCAGGTGCGTTTTCAGGGGATGTACGTGGGGTGTGGTGCCAATCGCGCGCTCAATCTGGCGTTATTGCGCCGATTGATGGATTCGCCGGATGCGTGGATTCAGTATGTTCCTGGTCTGCAGGCTGCGGCGGGCGCGCAGGGCAACACCGGATAGTGAAGCAAGTTAAATTGAGAATACAAGGAAATGACCATGGCAGAGACCAAAGTGCGTAGCCGAAAGGCCGCCGTTACCAGAACAACTGCGGATAGCGCCGCCAAACCCAAAGCGCGTCGTGCGACGACCACTAAAAGCACGAGCAAGGCGACGAAAAAAACGGCTTCAGTTTCAGGTATGCAGCGTGAACAAATGATTCGTGATGCGGCTTATTTTCGTGCGCAAAGCCGAGGATTTGTCGGCGGCAACCCCATGCAGGATTGGTTGGACGCTGAAGCGGAAATCGATAGCCAGATTGCCGGCGCTGGACACTGACAAAACAAAAAAAAATGCCGGCTTAGGTCGGCGGACAACTGTGGGATGAGCCATAAGGTTACTGGTATGTCGTGTTTGGATATCTCGCAGAGATACTTGAAAAGATTAAATATCGCCTACGATGTGATTGCCCACAAAACCGTGGACAGCACGTTTGATGTAGCCGGTGCGGTGGGGATTTCGCCACGGCAACTGGTCAAAACAGTGTTGCTGGCAGATGATCGAGGCGCCATTCTGGTATCGCTGGCGGCGGATCAAGGGCTGGATTTTGAGGCGCTGAATCGACAACTCAATCGTCGACTAACCTTGGCGTACGCCAAACAGTTTTATGGTCAGTTGTTGGGTTATGAACCCATCATGCTGCCTCCCTGGCATAGACTGTTCAATTTGCCCTGGGTTATTGAGCAGAGTCTGTGTGAACAAACAGCGCTGTACGTAGCCTCTGGATCAGCCAATGCGGTGATTCGGTTGTCCAAGACGGCGTTTGCGCGCATGTGTAGTGATGCGCAGATTGGTCATTTTGGACGGCAGGCGCGCAGCTTCGTGCAGGAAATAAAGCACGTACCGCAGATACAGGGAGCCAAGTCGGGAAGCGTGACGTTTGCGGCGGGCGAAATGTCCGGTCTGCGCGAACGATTTCGTCGGGGCATGGAATTGCCTGTTATTCCCGGTATCGCCGCACAGTTGGTGACGTTGCGAGGCGATGCCAACCGCGACGTGGTGCGAGCGGTAAAAATTATTGAGCAAGACCCGGTACTGGTGGCCAATCTGTTGCGCTACGCCAGTTCGCCGGTGTTTGCCTATCAGGGCAAGCTGCAATCGGTGCATGAGGCGATTCACCATGTGCTGGGGTTGGAGCAAGCGCTGGATCTGGCGCTGGGATTGTCGCTTTGCAATCATTTTCACGGTCCTCGCGAGGGCCGGTTGGGGTTGGCCAATCTTTGGCGTGATGCGTTTTTCAGCGCAATCACTTGCCAATATCTGGCGTCCTGTTCATCGTTGCCGGAATTGCGTAATCGATTGAGCACGGCGTTTCTTGCGGGTTTGCTGCACAACATTGGTTATTTGGTGTTGGCGCAGTTGTTCCCGACCGAATACTCGTTGCTGAATCGGCTTAGTTCGAAGCAGTCCGAAGTCAGTCTGGTGGAGCTTGAGCGTCGTACCCTGGCAATTACCCATGTCGAGGCGGGCGAAGCATTGCTGGCTGCGTGGAATCTGGACGATCTGCTGCAACATTGTGCGGCTGCGCACCATGATTTGGAATACGCCGGCGGGGATCAGGCATTTGCCAGGCTGATGACCGTGGCTGATTTGTTGCTGGCCAAGTTGGGAGTTGGTGATATGCCGGTGATGGACGTGCCGGCGGATTGTCTACAACAGGCCGGCCTGGATCACGACGCGCTGAAGATGGCGCAGACACATATGTTGCAGATCCAATCTGATATTGGCCCCATGCTTAACAAGGTGATCGCCGCCTAGCCCGGCGGTGTACTTTTCTGGTCATTCCGGTAAACTCCCTGCTTCAAAAAAGTGGAGCGGGAACGGGGATGAACTACCTTGGCGATGCGGCTGACGCCGTAGACAATTGGGGCAAAATTGGCGTATTGCTGGTGAACCTGGGTTCTCCTGAGGCGCCGACCGCCGCTGCCCTCAAGCCATACCTGAAAGAATTTCTCTGGGACCCGCGAGTAGTGGAAATGTCCCGGCCTTTGTGGTGGTTAATCCTCAATGGCATTATCCTGCGTACTCGTCCGGCCAAGTCTGCCCATGCCTATCAGAGCGTGTGGACCGAACAGGGCGCGCCCCTGCTGGTGATCAGTCGTGCCCAGACCCAGGCTATTAGCGGGCGTCTGCAGCAACAATGGGGCGATAAAGTCGTTTGTCAGTTGGCGATGCGTTACGGTCAACCATCGGTGGCACACGGTTTGGCCAGTCTGAAAAAAGCCGGTGTGGGCCGCGTGCTGGTGCTGCCGTTGTATCCACAATATTCGGCATCGACGGTGGCGTCGGTGCATGACGCGGTATTCACTGAGTTGCAGCGCTGGCGGCGCATGCCGGAAATTCGCACCGTGAATGAATACCACGTTCACCCGGGTTATATCTCTGCCTTGGCCAGTAGCATTCGCGAGCATTGGCAACAGCATGGCCGGGCCAAACGTTTGCTGTTTTCTTTTCACGGTATGCCGCAGCGCTATGTCGATAACGGTGACCCCTATCGCACTCACTGCGAGGCAACCGCCAAGGCGACCGCCAACCAGCTTGGTTTACAGTCGGATGAGTGGCAGGTCAGTTACCAGTCACGTTTTGGCAAGGAAGAGTGGCTGCGTCCCTATACCGATGAAACCCTGATCCGCTGGGGCAAAGAAGGGCTGGAAAGTGTTGAAGTGGTTTGCCCTGGGTTTTCGGCAGACTGTCTGGAAACCATTGAAGAAATCAACGTGGAAAATCGCCAGCACTTTATTGGACATGGCGGACTACAGTTCCATTACATTCCCGCGCTCAATGATCGCGAGGATCACGTCCAGGCATTGTGCGATGTGATTGCGCGCAACGTGTCTGGCTGGATTTAGAGAGATGACAATGAACGATACTTTATTGCTGGAATTGCACAGCATTCGCGATTTTATTCGCTACGGCATTACCAGCTTCAATCGTGCCGGCATTTATTTTGGTCATGGCACCGACAATGCACTGGACGAAGCGGCCAATCTGGTTTTGCATGCGCTGAAATTGCCGCATGATTTGCCCGGCCACTACATGGAGTCACGTTTGACCAGCGAGGAAAAACGCGCGGTGCTGGAGTTGTTTCGTCGGCGCATCGAAGAGCGCATTCCTGCGGCGTATCTGACCGGTGAAGCCTGGTTTGCCAACATGCAGTTCCATGTGGATTCGCGCGTATTGGTGCCACGTTCGCCCATCGCTGAATTGATTGAACAACACTTCGCGCCCTGGCTGGAATCTGACAATGTGCATCGCATTTTGGACATGTGCACCGGCAGCGGTTGTATCGGTATGGCGTGCGCGCAGTACTTCCCCGATGCCATGGTCGATTGCGTGGATATTTCTGCTGATGCGCTGGAAGTGGCGCAGCAAAATTTGCAACGTCATGCGCATCTGCAAGATCAGGTGCGACTGGTGCAGAGCGATTTGTTTGCCGCGCTGGACGGAGAGCGTTACGACCTGATCGTTTCCAATCCGCCGTATGTTGACAGTATGGATCTGGCTGCCATGCCGGTGGAATTTGAACATGAGCCAGCGCTGGGTCTGGGGTCGGGTGAAGATGGCCTGGATGCAACACGGGTGATTTTGCGCGAAGCGGCCGAGCATCTTACCGAGCACGGTGTGCTGGTGGTCGAGGTGGGTGCCAGTGCGGCGAATCTGGAACAGGCGTTTCCGGAAGTGCCCTTCATGTGGCTGGAGCTGGCGCGCGGCGGCGATGGTGTATTTTTGTTCACCCGCGATCAGTTGATCGAATACGCGGACCAGTTTGCCGGCTGATTTTTCAGTCGGGATCGACGACGGTATAATTGTGTTTTTTAAATCTGCGAGAAAATGTCATGTCAGGTAACAGCTTCGGCAAACTTTTTACAGTGACCACCTTTGGTGAAAGCCACGGTCCGGCTCTGGGAGGCATTGTCGATGGCTGTCCTCCGGGGATTCCGTTGACCGAAGAAGATTTGCAGATCGATCTGGACAGACGCAAGCCTGGCACGTCACGCCATACTACCCAGCGTCGCGAAGACGATTTGGTGCGTATTTTGTCCGGGGTGTTCGAAGGCAAAACCACCGGAACGCCGATTGGTCTGCTGATCGAAAACACTGACCAGCGCTCCAAGGATTATTCCAATATCGCGGCGACGTTCCGCCCTGGTCATGCCGATTACACTTATCAGCAAAAATACGGCATTCGCGACTATCGCGGCGGTGGGCGCTCATCGGCGCGTGAAACGGCGATTCGCGTTGCCGCCGGCGGTGTGGCCAAGAAGTTTCTCGCCACCCAGGGCATCGAAGTGCGAGGTTATTTGTCGCAGTTGGGGCCGATCAAGGCGCACGGCGACATTCAGTGGGACGTGGTCAATACCAATCCCTTTTTCTGGCCCAATAACGAGCAATTGACCGAGCTGGAAGACTACATGGATGCGCTGCGCAAATCGGGTGATTCCATTGGTGCCAAGGTAACTGTGGTGGCCAGCGGCATGATTCCCGGTTTGGGCGAACCGATTTTTGATCGGCTGGATGCCGACATCGCGCACGCATTGATGAGCATCAATGCCGTCAAAGGCGTGGAAATCGGTGCGGGCTTCGCCTGTATTGAACAAAAAGGTACTGAGCACCGTGACGAGATGACGCCGCAGGGTTTTCTGTCCAACAACGCCGGCGGCGTGTTGGGTGGTATCTCCAGCGGTCAGGACATTATTGCCCACATCGCGCTCAAGCCGACCTCCAGTCTGCGTTTGCCCGGCAAGTCGGTGAACCTGCAGGGCGAGGCCGCCGAAGTGATCACTACCGGTCGTCACGATCCTTGCGTGGGCATTCGTGCAACGCCGATTGCCGAGGCCATGCTGGCGATTACCTTGATGGATCACTTCCTGCGCCATCGCGCGCAAAATGCGGACGTGAATACCGGCATGCCGGTGATTCCCGCCTCGATTAAATGAGTCAGGGACAAGCGCCGTATTGGCGCCTGTCCGGCTTTTACCTCTTCTATTTCATCGGGCTGGGGGCGCTGGTGCCCTATTGGGGCTTGTACCTCCAGAGCCTGGGATTTTCCGCGCACGAAATCGGTGAGTTGCTGGCAGTGCTGATGGCCACCAAACTGGTGGCTCCCTACCTGTGGGGTTGGATCGCAGACGCCACGGGGCGGCGCATGGCGGTGATTCGCTGGGGCTCGCTGCTGGCGATGCTGGCATTTATCGGCGTGTTTTACGCGCAGACCTATGCGTGGATGATGCTGGTGATGTTTGCCTTCAGCTTTTTCTGGAATGCCACTTTGCCGCAATTTGAAGCCAATACCTTGGCGCATCTTGGCAAAAATACCCATGACTACAGCCACATTCGCCTGTGGGGCTCGATTGGTTTTGTGCTGGCGGTGGTGGTGCTGGGGGCGGTGCTGGAGTCGTATGGCGTGGCGAGTTTGCCGCCGATTATGCTGGGCATGCTGGCTTCCATCTGGTTGGTGAGTCTGGTAACACCGCAGGCGCCGGGCCTGCAGACGGAAGATCACAGTCAATCGTTGCTGGCGGTGCTGCGTCGCCGCGAGGTGATTGGTTTGCTGTTGGTGTGCTTGCTGTTACAGGCCAGTCACGGGCCGTATTACGCGTTTTATTCGATTTATTTGGAACAGCACGGCTACAGCCGCAGCACGATTGGTTTGTACTGGGCGTTGGGCGTGGTGGCCGAGATCGTGATCTTCATGGTGATGACGCGACTGCTTGCACGATTTAGCGCGCGCGGATTACTGACTGCGGCGCTGCTGCTCAGTGCGGTACGCTGGCTGATGATCGGTCAGTTTGTCGAATCGCACAGTGTGATGTTTTTTGCGCAACTGTTACACGCGGCGAGTTTTGGGGTGTATCACGCGGTATCCATCCACCTGTTCCACCAGTTTTTCCCCGGCAAATTGCAGGGACGGGGCTTGGCATTGTACACCAGCGTCAGCTTCGGTGCCGGTGGCGCTATCGGTGCGTTGTACAGCGGTTATCTGTGGGATTCGGCTGGGCCGTTGACGACGTATGCGCTGGCGGCGGCGATGTGCTTAATTGCTGCGCTATTGGCACTAAAATTTCTTCCAAACCGCTAATTTTGCGTTGAAATGCTGATTTTGCTGTGTTTTAATTTGCGCCCTTGCCATGGGCCGTTAGCTCAGTCGGTAGAGCAGCGGACTTTTAATCCGTTGGTCCTGCGTTCGAGTCGCAGACGGCCCACCATATTTAAGTCATCCGGCATCGGGTGACTATTGCGAAAGTGGCGAAATTGGTAGACGCACTGGATTTAGGTTCCAGCGGGGTGACCCGTGAGAGTTCGAGTCTCTCCTTTCGCACCATCTTTGTTATCTTGTTCATCTGGTTGTGCAGCGCGCGGGCAATAGCTCGCTGCGTTGCTCCATCGGCCATTCTGCCGCCTACTCTTGGCTATCGAGCATGGTAAAAAGTCTGTATAATCCCGGCGCAATAATGTTTTGCAAACGTCAAGCGTTGCAAACGGCGGAAGATGGCTGCTATAGGCCACTGTTTTCAGAGGATTTCCTTTCATTTTTTGTGGTCAGGCTCTGGTCGCGGAAAATGCATTTCCGGCTTTCGTTTAATGTTTTCGGGTTGAGTCAAGTATTCGACGTTTTGCATGATGTCGAGTTCGCTTGCTGGACCACAATTTTTAAAGACATATTTACAGGGGAATTCAAATGCAGGTAACGGTTGAAACCACACAGGGTTTGGAACGCCGTATTAAGGCAGTTGTGCCGGCGGAGAAAGTAAATAGCGCAGTACAGGCGCGCCTGAAATCAATGGCGCCACGCGTGAAAATGGATGGTTTCCGCCCAGGCAAGGTGCCAATGCGTGTGGTTGAACAGCGTTATGGCGCGCAAGCGCGTTACGAAGCCATCAATGATTTGGTTTCTGAAACTTTCTATCAAGCAGTTTCCGAGAAACAGCTGCGTTTGGCTGGCGCACCAGAGATTAATCCTGGCGAACTGAATAATGGCACTGACATTCACTTTGAAGCGACGTTTGAAGTGTATCCCGAGATTCAAGTCGGTGGTGTTGACGGGGTCGTGATTGAGCGTCCCGTGGCATCGGTTACCGAAGCTGATGTGGACAAGATGATTGACAAGCTGCGTGAACAGCGCAGAACCTGGAGCGAAGTATCACGCGCTTCCAAGTCTGGCGATCAGGTCACTGTTGATTTCAAGGCGACTATCGATGGCGAAGGCTTCGCTGGTGGCGAAGGTACCGGCATGACGGTGGTGCTTGGCGCCGGCCGCATGATCGAAGGTTTTGAAGACAAACTGACTGGCGTGAAAGCTGGCGCGAAAGTGGAAGCTGATCTGCCGTTCCCGGAGGTTTATCACAACCAGGAAATTGCAGGCAAAACCGCACATTTCGTAATGGATGTGGTCAAAGTTGAAGAGCCTGTGTTGCCAGAGGCGAACGACCAGTTTGCGGTCGCATTTGGCATCACCGATGGTGGAATTGAGAAGCTCCGCAAGGACGTGCGCGACAATATGCAGCGCGAATTGGATTTTGCCTTGAAAAACAAGGTCAAAAATCTGGTGATGGATGCCTTGCTCGAGAAAAATTCTTTTGATATACCTAAAGTTATGGTTAACGCCGAGGCGAAGCGTTTGGCTGAACAGATGCGTCAGCAGATGGCTCAGCGCTTTGGTGGACGTACTCCTGAAGGGATGGAGTTCAAACCGGAACTATTCCTGCAACAGGGAGAGCGTCGCGTGGCTTTAGGACTGTTGCTGTCAGAAATCATTCAACAGAAGTCGCTCAAAGCGAATTCTGAGGCGGTGCTGAAAGAAATCAGGAATATTGCTTCTGCGTATGAGGATCCATCAGAAGTAGAACAGTGGTACCGTGGTAATCGTGAGCGCATGAGCGAGATCGAATCGATGGTGCTGGAAGATCAGGTGGTTCAGTGGGTTTTGCAAAATGCAAAAGTGACTGAAAAATCGACTACTTTTGATGAAGTTGTGAACAATACCCAATAATAACCCGTATAAAGGACAGCGCCGAATGATCGATAAACGTCAGCAGAGTAGCGTGTTTGCGCCAGAATCCAACCTGGTTCCTATGGTGGTTGAGCAGACTGGGCGCGGTGAGCGCGCCTTTGATATCTATTCTAGGCTGCTTAAGGAACGAGTGATCTTTCTGGTTGGCCAGGTCGAAGACCACATGGCTAATCTGGTGGTGGCGCAGTTGTTGTTTCTGGAGTCGGAAAACCCAGACAAGGATATTCATCTGTACATCAACTCGCCAGGTGGTTCCGTAACCGCCGGGTTGTCAATTTACGACACCATGCAGTTTATCAAGCCGGACGTGAGCACCACGTGTATCGGTCAGGCGGCGAGCATGGGGGCGTTGTTGCTGTGCGGCGGCGCGGCGGGCAAGCGTTACTGTCTGCCACACTCGCGGATGATGATTCACCAACCGCTGGCCGGTTTCCAGGGGCAGGCGACTGACCTGGAGATTCACACCAAAGAGATTCTTCGTGCCCGTGAACGTTTGAACGCTATCATGGCCAAGCACACCGGACAGCCGATGGACAAGATTCAGGTGGATACCGACCGTGACTTCTTCATGGGTGGTCAGGAAGCGGTGGAATACCGTCTGATCGACGAAGTGCTGACGAGTCGCGCCGGCGCGTCAAGCGGTGCATAAATGGGGACTGACAGTCGCGCCTTGAGGTGGTGTGGCTGTCTTGTTTTGGAGCCAGGGACAGGCTTGGTGAAAAAGAGGTAGACCGATGAGTGATGATGGACACAACAAGGGCGGTAATAGCGGTGACAAGCTGCTGTACTGTTCGTTCTGCGGTAAAAGCCAGCATGAAGTGCGCAAGCTGATCGCAGGCCCGTCTGTTTTCGTCTGCGACGAGTGCGTCGAGCTGTGCAACGATATCATTCGTGAAGAAGTACAGGAAAGCTCGCCTTCGGCACATGGCTCATCACTGCCAACGCCCAAAGCGATCAATGCCGTGCTGGATGAGTATGTCATTGGTCAGGAGCGAGCCAAGAGAATTTTGTCGGTTGCAGTGTATAACCACTACAAACGATTGGAAGTTGGTCAGAAAAAAGACGAAGTTGAACTTTCCAAAAGCAATATTCTGCTGTTAGGCCCCACCGGTTCGGGTAAAACACTGCTGGCGGAAACGCTGGCGCGGTTGCTGAATGTGCCATTTACCATTGCTGACGCGACCACGCTGACAGAGGCGGGTTACGTGGGCGAAGATGTGGAAAACATCATTCAGAAACTGCTGCAGAAATGCGATTACGATGTGGAAAAAGCCCAGACCGGGATTGTTTACATCGATGAAATCGACAAGATTTCGCGCAAGTCGGACAACCCGTCAATTACGCGAGATGTTTCTGGTGAAGGCGTTCAGCAGGCATTGCTCAAGCTGATCGAAGGTACGGTCGCATCCGTTCCGCCCCAAGGTGGACGCAAGCATCCGCAGCAGGAGTTTTTGCAGGTCAATACCTCCAATATTCTGTTTATCTGCGGCGGCGCGTTTGCTGGTCTTGATAACATTATTCGCCAGCGTACGGAAAAAGGCGGTATTGGTTTCGGTGCGGAAGTTAAGAGCAAAGAAGACAAGAGTGACGCGGGTGAAATTTTGCACAAGGCCGAGCCGGAAGACTTGGTGCGCTTTGGTTTGATTCCCGAGTTTGTTGGTCGCTTGCCAGTGATTGCAACCTTGAGCGAACTGACCGAAGACGCGTTGATTCGTGTGCTGCAGGAACCCAAAAATGCACTGACCAAACAGTACGCCAAGCTGTTCAGTTTGGAAGGCGCAGAGCTGGAGTTTCGCGATGACGCCTTGCGCGCTATTGCCAAAAAGGCCATGGTACGCAAAACCGGTGCGCGCGGTTTGCGCTCGATTCTGGAAAATGTGCTGCTGGATATCATGTACGAACTGCCATCCATGGATGATGTCTGTAAAGTCGTGATCGACGCCGATGTCATCGAAGGTAAATCAGAGCCATTGATGATTTACAAAACCAAAGACAAGGTTGCTGGCGGCGAACAATAATCCAGCAAACTGGATCAGAACACAAAACACCTGAGATGACCTCTCAGGTGTTTTTGTTTTAGGCCTTGAAAAAAGCGCTGAATGCACTTATATCTGCAGCAGGACACGCATTTATTGTCCGCGCAACGCACACACTCATTCCATTTTGCATCTTGTTGATCTGGCGGAGATATTGCAGCGACGCATTGAACATGTTGGCATTTCGTTTTTTTCAACGCGATGGCGTTGCCGAAAAACGAAGTGTCGACAAAATGGCGGAAGCCGGTAGTAAAAGTAAGAGGGTATCCTTATGGACCAGACTGATAAGACTTCTGAATTAATTGACGATCAAATGGTTGTTATGCCCGTTTTGCCTTTGCGAGACGTGGTGGTATACCCCCACATGGTCATTCCTTTGTTTGTTGGGCGTGACAAATCCATCAAGGCGCTTGAAGCAGCGATGGAAGAAGATAAGCAGATTTTGCTGGTTGCGCAAAAAAGTGCGGCTGAAGATGAACCCAAGATCGAAGATATTTACCGCGTCGGTACGGTCTCAAGTATTTTGCAGTTGCTGAAACTGCCCGATGGCACGGTCAAGGTCTTGGTAGAGGGACTGCGTCGTACAAAAATTATTCACTTCCTCGGTGGCAAGGAATATTTTTCTGCGCAAGTCGCTGCAGTTGAAGAAGCTGCGCTGGATGAGCGTGAGGAAGATGTGATGATGCGTTCCATCATCACCCAGTTCGATCAATACGTAAAACTGAACAAAAAAGTACCGCCAGAAATTTTAACTTCATTGTCCGGAATCGAAGAACCCGGTCGTTTGGCGGACACCATTGCAGCGCATATGTCGCTGAAAATTGACGAGAAACAAAAAGCCCTGGAAACGTTTGACCTGCGCGAACGTTTTGAATTGCTGATGGGCGTCATGGAATCTGAAATCGATATCCTTGAAGTGGAAAAGCGTATTCGTGGTCGCGTGAAACGCCAGATGGAAAAGAGTCAGCGCGAATACTATTTGAATGAGCAGATGAAGGCCATTCAAAAAGAGCTGGGCGATATGGATGAAGCGCCTAACGAAGTGGACGAGCTGCAAGAGCGGATCGATACCTCGGGCATGAGCGTGGAAGCCAAAGAAAAAGCCACCTCTGAGTTGAATAAGCTGAAAATGATGTCGCCGATGGCTGCGGAAGCGACGGTTGTTCGCAACTACATTGACTGGCTGGTGACCGTGCCGTGGAAAAAACGCACCAAAGTGCGTCACGATCTGGTGCTGGCGCAAGAAGTGCTGGATGCGGATCACTATGGCTTGGAAAAAGTCAAAGAACGTATTCTTGAATATCTCGCAGTGCAAAAGCGCGTGAAGAAACTCAAGGGTTCCGTTCTGTGCCTGGTGGGACCGCCTGGGGTTGGTAAAACCTCGTTGGGACGCTCCATTGCGCGTGCGACCAATCGCAAGTTCGTGCGGATGTCCTTGGGTGGGGTGCGTGACGAGGCTGAGATTCGCGGTCACCGTCGGACCTATATCGGTTCCATGCCGGGTAAAATTGTGCAAAACATGGCCAAGGTGGAAGTGCGTAATCCGCTATTCCTGCTGGACGAAATTGACAAGATGTCCATGGATTTTCGCGGTGATCCGTCATCAGCAATGTTGGAAGTGCTGGATCCCGAGCAAAACAGTACATTTGTTGATCACTACCTGGAAGTGGATTACGACTTGTCCGAAGTTATGTTTATTGCTACGGCCAACAGTCTGAATATTCCCGCTCCTCTGCTTGACCGGATGGAAGTAATTCGGATTCCCGGTTATACCGAGGACGAAAAGGTGGCAATTACAAAGCGTTACCTTGTTGCCAAGCAAATGAACAATTGCGGTCTGAAAGAAAGCGAGCTGGTACTGGATGATGACGCAGTGCGTGACATTATTCGTTATTACACGCGCGAAGCGGGCGTTCGTAACTTGGATCGTGAAGTTTCGAAGATTTGCCGCAAGGTGGTGAAGGAAATATTACTTTCCAAGGATATCACCAGCATCACCGTAACCAGTGAAAATCTCGAGAAATATTTGGGTGTGAAGCGTCATCGTTTTGGTCGTGCAGAAGAGCGTGATCAAGTGGGGCAGGTCACTGGATTGGCTTGGACCGAAGTCGGCGGCGACTTGCTGACGATTGAGGCTACCGTTGTTCCTGGCAAGGGTAAGATGACCGTGACCGGTCAGTTGGGTGACGTGATGAAAGAGTCTGTGCAGGCTGCTACCACGGTTGTGCGTAGTCGTGCGGCTGTGTTGGGTATCTCGCCAGATTTTTACGAGAAACGCGATATTCACATTCACGTTCCAGAAGGCGCTATTCCCAAAGACGGTCCCAGTGCAGGTATCGCCATGTGCACAACCCTGGTTTCTGTGCTGACCAGTATCCCGGTTAAAGCGGATGTTGCGATGACGGGTGAAATCACATTGCGTGGCGAAGTTTTGCCCATCGGTGGATTGAAAGAGAAGTTGCTGGCTGCGCACCGGGGTGGAATTAAGACTGTCATTATTCCTGAAGAGAATCGACGCGATCTTGCTGAAATTCCCAAGAATATTTTACAGGATATCGATATTCATCCGGTGAAGTGGATTGAAGAGGTGCTAGAAATTGCGTTACAGCACATGCCTGATCCCATTGATGAGACGGTTGTTATCGAAGAAACAGAAAAAGGAAATGCAGACGAGAAAAATCGATCAACGATTCAGCATTAAATTTCTTTTTTTGCGCGATAAAACGAAAACGGGGGGTGTTTGCTTGACAGCAGCCGGTGTCAGCCGGTATAACATCCCCCCACAAACGAAAACACTGATTAAAGCCGCCGACGGCGGCTTTAATTTTGACACCGCGAAGAGAGGAGTTGCGTGTGAACAAAGCAGAATTGGTTGACGCTATTGCCGAATCCGCCGACCTTTCTAAAGCTTCGGCTGCAAGAGCTTTGGATGCGATGATTGATGCCTTGACTGGAGCCATGAAGAAAGGCGACTCAGTTTCCCTGGTTGGTTTTGGTACGTTCAGCGTTAAAGAACGTGCAGCTCGTACGGGCCGTAACCCACGTACTGGCGAAGAGATTAAAATTGCTGCGGCCAAGGTTCCCGGATTTAAGCCTGGCAAAACACTGAAGGATGCAGTAAACTAGCGCCCGATTTCGCGCACTGCGCCTAGGTGATTTGATAGGGCGTAGTAAGTCTCGGTTTGAGACTCTTCTGTAAAAAAGTTCAATAATTGATTGAATTTATGCTTGAAAAGGCAATATTGTTACAGTAGAATGCGCACCACGGTTTTGGGTGGTTAGCTCAGCTGGGAGAGCATCGCCCTTACAAGGCGAGGGTCGCAGGTTCGATCCCTGCACCACCCACCAAATCCGGAGCGGTAGTTCAGATGGTTAGAATACCGGCCTGTCACGCCGGGGGTCGCGGGTTCGAGCCCCGTCCGCTCCGCCAATACTCGATAAAGGGGTGCTTTACAAAAGCACCCCTTTTTTTTACTCTCTTAAAACCAAATTTTTCAATTATTTAGGAATCTGGCTTTATGCTGCAAGTCATTCGAGATCGGGTACAGGGCGTCATCGTTTGGTTTATCGTTGGGGCAATCGTGGTTTCGTTTGCCCTGTTTGGCATAAATGATTATTTCAGCGGAAATAACCGCGGAACACATGCTGCCGTGGTGAATGGTAAGGAGATCTCGGTATATGAATACCAGGTTGCCTACCAGAATGAACGTGCCCGTATGGAGCAAATGTTTGGCGGACAAATCGATCTGGACATGATGGATCAGCAGATCAAGAACTCTGCCCTGGATCGCGTGATCGACAACGCCTTGATGATGCAGATCGCGTTGGATGAAGGTTTCCGGATTTCGGATCAGCATGTGGCCGAGCAGATTCAGGCCATTGATGCGTTCCATGACAATGGTCAGTTTTCGCAGGAAATGTACACGCAAAAATTGCGTGCTGCGGGTGAAACGCCAGCCGGATTTGAGCAGCGCATCCGCCATTCATTGTTGACAGATCAGTTGATGATGGGAGTTGCCGCGACGGGATTCGCGACCAAGGTGGAAATCGAGCAATCCTATCGTGTAAGCAAGCAGCAGCGCGAAATTTCCTATTTCATAGTTGACCGCAACAAATTCAAAGACAGCGCCAAAGTTGCGGAAGCGGACGTGGTTGCGTTTTATGAAGCGAACAAAGATAAATACATGACACCGGAAATGGTCAGTCTTGAGTATTTGGAACTGACCATGGATTCCGCAATGGCGGAAGTATCTGTTACTGAAGATGATTTGAAGTCAGCCTACGATACGCAAAAAGCACGATTCACCGAACCTGTTCAAGTTAAAGCCAGCCACATCCTGATCGAAACAGGCAGTGATGCTGCTGCAGCCAAAGCCAAGGCCGAAGCCTTGTATGCTCGTCTGCAAAAGGGTGAGGATTTTGCGAAATTGGCCAAAGAAAATTCGCAGGATCCAGGTTCCGCTGATAAGGGTGGTGATTTGGGATATTTTGGCGCCGGCATCATGGACAAAGCTTTCGAAGAAGCATCGTTTGCACTGAAAGTGGGCGAGTTGTCCAAGCCAGTACGCTCCGAGTTTGGCTATCACTTGATTAAAGTGTCTGACCGTCGTGGTGGTCAGGGCAAAACCTTTGCTGAAGTTCGCGCACAGTTGGAAAACGATTTGAAGCGTGATCGCGCCAAGCGAATTTTTGTCGACAAATTGGATACGTTCTCAACGTTGGCGTTTGAACATCCAGAATCATTGGATGCGCTGGTGGACGAGTTGAAGCTGCCACGCAAGGTTACGCCAATGTTCCCACGTCAGGGAGGCCCAGGCATTGCGGAAAACCGCAAAGTGGCTGAGGTGGCATTTAGTAACGCGGTGCTGGAAGATCAGCTGAACAGTGAAGTGATTGAAATCAGTGACCAAAGTTCGGTTGTGGTACGTGTGAAAGAACGCAAGCCTGCAGAACAGCGTCCATTGGCGCAGATGCGTGCCATGATCGAAGGTCAGTTGAAAGACAAGCAGGCCAGTGAAACAGCGAAAGCAAAAGCTGAAGCGCTGTTGGCTGAGCTCAAGGCAGGTAAAAAACCTGCGGACAAAGAGTTCTCCTCCTTTGCACGTAAATGGATTGCGCGAGACAACCAGGAAGCCAATGCTGAGTTGAGTCGTCACTTGTTTGCCATGGGCAGACCAGCGGCGGATGCAGCTAATCACGATGTGGTTGTTATGAGTGGCGGCGATGTTGCGGTGGTGAGTTTGCACGGGATTCGTGATGGCGATGTTAGCGCGATGACTGCTGAAGACAAAAACACCACAACCCAGCAATTGGAAAATGCGACTGCAGTTGCAGATTTCACTGCGTTTCTCGCAGAGCTGAAGAAAAAAGCGGAAATTGAGCGCTTCCCAGGTAATCTCTAAACGGGAATCGCAACCGATTAAAAACGGCACCTACGGGTGCCGTTTTTGTCTCTGAATATTTTTGCCATCAAACGACAAGCGAGATCATGACATGCAAAAAAATACGGACGTGACCAGGAAAATCTTGATTTGGATGTTGGCCGGATTGATGGTGGGCAGCGTGATCAATATGTTCGCAGCCAATCAGGATTGGGTTCGTGTGTATTTCACCGATGGACTGTTCCATGTGATTGGAGCGATGTTTGTCAGCTTGCTGAAAATGCTGGTCGTACCGTTGGTGACATTTTCGTTGATTTGCGGCGTATGTGGTCTGGGAGATATCAACAAACTGGGGCGAGTGGGAGGCAAGTCATTGGGCTTGTTTCTGTTGACTACGGCGTTGGCGATTAGTCTGGCCATTGCGTTGGCATTGATCGTCGAGCCAGGCAAAGGATTTGATTTGACGGCTAACACCAGCACGTTTGTTGCGCCGGAAGCTCCGCCGTTGACTCAGGTGTTGATTGATCTGATACCGTCCAATCCAGTAGCAGCATTCGCCAGTGGCAATATGCTGCAAATTATTTTCTTTGTGGTGATGTTTGGTATTTGCGTAGTGATGTTGGGCGAGCGCGGCAAACCCATTGTCGATCTGTCGTCACGACTTAATGACATTATGATGCAACTGGTAACGCTGGTGATGCAGGTTGCGCCGTATGGTGTATTTGCGCTGATGGCCAAAGCGTTCGCGAATCAGGGGCTGGGTCTGATCGTGCCGATGTTTGCGTATTTTTCAGTGGTGGTGCTTGCGTTGCTGTTGCACTTGACGGGTACGCTGATGATTTTGCTCAAGGTGTTTGGTCGGGTTAATCCCTGGATGTTTTTGCGCAAAATGCGCGAGGTGCAGTTATTTGCCTTTAGTACATCCAGTTCAAATGCCACCTTGCCCGTGACCTTGAAAACAGCGGAGCAGCGCTTGGGGGTGGATAACTCGACTGCCTCATTCGTGGTTCCATTGGGTGCTACCATCAACATGGATGGTACGGCGATCATGCAGGGTGTGGCGACTGTGTTTATTGCCAACGTGTACGGTGTTGAGTTGGGTGTGACAGGCTATCTGGTGGTGATTGCGATGGCCGTGTTGGCATCGATTGGTACCGCCGGCGTACCGGGCGTAGGTTTGATTATGCTGGCGATGGTGTTGCACCAGGTAGGCTTGCCGGTGGAAGGCATTGCGTTAATCATGGGTGTGGATCGCTTGCTCGATATGATGCGAACGGCGGTGAATGTGACCGGCGATGCGATGGTGTCGGTGATTGTGGCGGGCAGTGAAAATACACTGGACAGACAGCGCTACGATGATCCACGCGCCGGCGATGCCGAAGAAGTCGTGCATCTTCCTCATGGTGACGCAAAATAATCAGCCATAAAAAAGCCCCGCAATGCGGGGCTTTTAAGTTGTGGCGCGGTGATGATTACATCATGCCCATGTCGCCCATGCCACCACCGGCAGGCGCTGCAGCTTCGGCCTTTGGCTTTTCAGCAATCATGGCTTCGGTTGTCAGCATCAAACCAGCGATGGACGCGGCGTTTTGCAGTGCAGAACGCGTGACCTTGGTTGGATCCAGGATACCCATGGCAACCATGTCGCCGAACTCACCGGTGGCCGCGTTGTAACCAAAATTGCCTTTACCTTCGGCAACCTTGTTGACGATCACGGAAGGTTCGTCGCCAGCGTTGGCCACGATTTGACGCAGAGGCTCTTCCATTGCACGACGTGCGATGCGGATACCAACGTCTTGGTCGTGGTTGTCGCCTTTCAGATCCTTGATGGCTTGCAGGGCGCGAATCAGCGCAACGCCACCGCCAGGGACGATGCCTTCTTCAACCGCTGCGCGTGTGGCGTGCAGTGCGTCGTCGATGCGATCTTTCTTTTCTTTCATTTCAACTTCAGTGGCTGCGCCAACTTTGATGACGGCAACACCGCCAGCCAGTTTGGCAATGCGCTCTTGCAGTTTTTCCTTGTCGTAGTCAGAAGAAGTTTCTGCCAACTGCGCGCGGATTTGTGCAAGACGTGCATCCAGTTCGGCTTTGCTGCCAGCGCCGTCAACGATGGTGGTGTTCTCTTTGGTGATAACCACTTTTTTCGCAGTGCCAAGTTGATCCAGGGTAGCTTGATCCAATGACAGACCAACTTCTTCAGAGATCACCTGACCACCGGTCAGGATGGCGATGTCTTGCAGCATGGCTTTACGGCGGTCGCCGAAACCAGGTGCCTTCACCGCAGCCACTTTCAGAATGCCGCGCATGTTGTTAACTACCAGCGTTGCCAATGCTTCGCCTTCGAGGTCTTCAGCGATAATCACCAGTGCTTTGCCAGTTTTGGAAACTGCTTCCAGAGCGGGCAGCATTTCGCGGATGTTGGAGATTTTCTTGTCAGTTACCAGGATGAATGGTGCATCCAGTTCGGCCTGCATTTTTTCAGCGTTATTGACGAAGTAGGGTGACAGGTAGCCACGGTCGAACTGCATGCCTTCAACCACGTCCAGCTCGTCTTGCAGGCTGGAGCCTTCTTCAACGGTGATAACGCCTTCTTTGCCGACCTTTTCCATGGCTTGTGCAATCAGGCCGCCGATGGTGTGGTCGGAGTTGGCAGAAATAGTGCCGACCTGTTCAATGGCTTTGTTGTCGGTGCATGGCTTGGACTGTTTTTTCAGATCGGCTACGGCAGCGGCAGTGGCTTTGTCGATACCGCGTTTCAGATCCATCGGGTTCATGCCGGAAGCAACGGCCTTCATGCCTTCGTTCAGGATGCTTTGCGCCAATACGGTCGCGGTGGTGGTGCCATCGCCGGCGACGTCAGCGGTTTTGGAAGAAACTTCCTTCACCATCTGTACGCCCATGTTCTCAAACTTGTCTTCCAGGTTGATTTCTTTGGCAACGGACACACCGTCTTTGGTGACGGTTGGGGCGCCGTAGCCTTTTTCCAGCACAACATTGCGGCCCTTGGGGCCCAGGGTTACTTTAACCGCGTTGGCCAGGACGTTTACGCCGGCCAGCATTTTTTGGCGGGCAACGGTGGAAAATAGAATTTCTTTTGCACTCATGATGTAACTCTCCAATCAAACCTTATATTTACGATTAGCCTTCGATGACAGCGAACAGGTCGTCTTCTTTCATCACCAGCAGTTGCTGGCCATCGACCTTGATTTCGGTGCCGGAAAATTTGCCGAACAGCACTTTGTCACCTTTTTTCACGGACATGGCGCGACTCTCGCCATTGTCGAGTACGCGGCCGGAGCCTGCGGCAACGATTTCGCCCATCTGAGGCTTTTCCTGTGCGGAACCTGGGAGCACGATGCCACCGGCGGATTTGGTTTCGTTATCCAACCGCTTAACGATGACACGGTCATGCAAAGGACGAATGTTCACGTTGTTAATCCTCCTGAAGAATTAAGTAGTTCAGTTTGTTATACAAAAAATAAGCACACATAAAACGGCTGACGGCTAAATGGGGTTGGTGGCGGTGATTTCAAGGGGGGAGGATGAAAATTTTTATGAGGCAGGCGGGAATTTGCAATCTCGGGGCGGCTGGGGTAGGGTAAATAATCTGAGCTTGAAAGTACGCATAAATCAATCAGTTATCACGGAATGTGGCCGTGACCGAACTTTGAGAAACGATGATGAGTCACCAGAGCTGCGGGCTGTACATTGTGTTGATCAGTGTGCATGGCCTGATACGAGGAAAAAATCTGGAGTTGGGCCGCGATGCCGACACCGGTGGGCAGACGTTGTACGTGGTTGAGCTGGCCAGGGCGTTGGCGCAGTTGCCGGCGGTTGGACGGGTTGATTTGGTCACCCGACGCGTGGTTGATCCGCAAGTGGCCGAGGACTATGGCGAGCCGCTTGAAGAGTTGGGGCCGACCGCAAAAATTGTACGCATTTCCGCCGGGCCAGACGGTTATATCGCCAAAGAGCAGATTTGGGATCATCTGGACAGTTTCGTTGATAACACCGTCGAATACCTTCGCGCACAGGCGCGACCACCAGATGTGGTGCACAGCCATTACGCCGATGCCGGCTATGTGGGCAGCAGCGTAGCGCACCAACTGGGCATTCCACTCATTCACACCGGACATTCGTTGGGCCGGGTCAAGCAACTGCGATTACTCGCCAGTGGTTTGAGTCACGACGATATCGAAAATCGCTACTGCATGCGTCGACGGATTGATGCCGAGGAACAAACCCTGGCGGCAGCCGAGCGGGTGATTACCAGTACGCGGCAGGAAATTCAGGAACAGTACGAACTGTACGATCACTATCAGCCGGAACAGATGCGGGTGATACCGCCTGGGACGGATGTGCAAAAGTTTGTTCCGGTGCAAGGGGATGAATATTCCAGCGACATTTATAGTGAACTGTGTCGATTTTTGCGGGCTCCGGAAAAGCCGATAATTCTGGCGCTGTCACGTGCCGATAGACGTAAAAATATTGTTGCGCTGCTTGAAGCCTACGGTCAGTCTCCGCAACTACAGCAGTATGCCAATCTGGTAATCGTCGCCGGTAATCGTGATGATATTGACGATCTGGACGCTGGCGCCCAGGAGTTTTTTCGAGAACTGCTGGTGTGTATGGATCGGTATGATCTGTACGGAAAAATTGCTTTACCCAAACATCATCAGCGCAATGACGTGTCGATGTTTTATCGTTTGGCGGCAAGCAGCGGCGGTGTTTTTGTTAACCCGGCGTTGACCGAACCCTTTGGCCTGACTTTGATTGAGGCTGCCGCGTCCGGTTTGCCGATTGTTGCCACCGAAGACGGTGGGCCAAAGGACATCATTGGTAACTGTGGCAATGGCATATTGATCGATCCGCTGGACACGCTAACCATCAGCAATGCCCTGATCCGATTATTGGGCGACAAAAAATATTGGCAGCACTGTGCGAAAAATGGCATGAGTGGTGTAACAGAGCATTATTCATGGTTGGCACATGCACAAAGTTATTTGAAGCTGCTGCAGCCGTTGCTTGCCGGCACCGAAACGTTACAACGCCGTCCAGCGGTGCGGCGCACGGAACTGTATCGTGACAGAGCCATTTTCAGTGACATTGATCAAAATCTTTTGGGTGACAAGGACAGTTTGCAGCAGTTGATTCAGCTGTTACGAATCCGTCGAAAAGATGCTGTTTTTGGTATTGCCACGGGACGACGCCTGGATTCGGCACTGCGGATTATGCGCAGCCACGGCATACCTGAACCGGATATTCTGATTACCAGTTGCGGCACAGAAATTTATTACGCACCAGAACTGACCGCTGATGAACTTTGGTTTAAACATATCGATTATCGCTGGACACCGCAGGTGGTGCGTCGGCTGCTTGATGGGCTGCCAGGATTACGTTTGCAGGCGAAGAACGAGCAGAGTCGGTACAAAGTGAGTTTCTACTATGACTCTAGCATCGCACCGCCCATGGAAGAGATTCAAGGCTTAATTCACCAGGAAGATTTGGCGGTGAATATCAACATAGCATTTGGCCAGTTTCTCGACATCACGCCGATTCGTGCCAGCAAAGGAATGGCGCTGCGGTATGCTGCCAATCGCTGGCAAATTCCGCTTAATCATGTTTTTGTCGCTGGTGGTTCCGGTGCCGATGAAGACATGATGCGTGGAAACACGCTGGCAGCAGTCATCGCCAATCGCCACCACGAAGAGCTGTCCCAGTTGGCGGATAACCGCAATATTTATTTTGCACGCCAGGCGTTTGCTGCAGGGATTTTGGAGTCGCTGGAGCATTATGATTTTTTCAACAGCTGTCGCGCAGCAGAACCGATGACATTATGAGTAAAAATAAAGTTTTGTTGTGTACGGATATGGATAGAACCGTGATTCCAAATGGCGATCAACCGGAATCAACTCAAGCCAGGGTGCTTTTCTCCGCGCTGTGTCAATCGCCGGAAATTGTGCTGGCGTATGTCAGTGGGCGTGATGTTGGGTTAGTGAAAGAAGCTATTCGTACTTATTTATTGCCTACTCCTCAATTTGTGATTAGCGACGTCGGCAGCAAAATTTATCACGTGGATCATGATCGCTGGACTGAGTTGGAGGTATGGTCACGTAAAATGGATCAGGCCTGGGCAGGAAAACATGCGGTTGACTTGCAACGAATGTTTGAAGATTTGACTTGTCTGACATTGCAGGAGGATGAAAAGCAAAATATACACAAGCTTAGTTACTACGTGCCGTTATCTGAAGATTACGTCGCAGTGTTGTCAATGTTACAGGCGCGACTGCAAACGGTAGATGTCCACGCCAACTTGATCTGGAGCGTAGATGATATTGAGCATGTTGGTTTATTGGATATCCTGCCAGCGAATGCGTCCAAATTGCATGCAGTGAGATTTCTGCGTGATTACTTGCAAATGTCCACAGATGAAGTTGTCTTTGCCGGTGATAGCGGCAACGATCTGGATATCATGGCCAGCGAAATACCTTCAGTGCTGGTCGCCAATGCCAGCGATGAAGTGAGAAGAGAGGCAAGGCTGTTGGCCGAGCAGCAAGGTCATTTATCTCAACTGTACTTTGCCAAGGGAAACTGGCTGGGAATGAATGGCAATTATTCTGCGGGTGTTCTTGAGGGAGCGAGTCATTATTTTCCAGGCTTGCGAGAAAAAATAAAGGCAATGCATATTTTGTGAATGCCATGCAAATATCCATCATGCCGTATCTCGAATCAGTGACAACTGGAAAAAAATCGTATGTATGAACAAGTGTCTCATTCTTTGCTCAATAATATTCTGAATAAGCTGAAACCGGAAATTCGCAAGCGTGACTTGCGGCATTTTTACACCCGACTTGGGGCTAATTTTTACGCTATTCACTCCCTGTTTAAGCGTCTGTATGGTGACAGAGATGATTTTGAAACGCAGATGTTGCGTTTGGTTGAAACCATGGCCAGCAACTACATTCGGCGACCGGATGCGTTCAAGGCAATCGATGTGGCGCGTGAAAGTGACCACAATTGGTTCTTGAGTCAAAGATGGGTTGGCATGGCGCTGTACAGCGATGGTTTCGCCGGTGATTTGTGCGGGCTGCAAGAGCGCCTGGGATATTTTCAGGAGTTAGGCGTCAATCTTGTCCACATTATGCCCATCATGCTGTGTCCGGTGGGGAAAAGTGATGGCGGATATGCGGTGAGTGATTTCAGGCAGGTTGACCCACGCGTCGGCACGCTTGAGGATTTGCAGGGATTGTCCGCAGAAATGCGTCAGCGGGATATTCTGCTGGTGTTGGACGTGGTGGTAAATCATACCTCGAACGAACATGAGTGGGCGCAAAAGGCGCGAGCCGGTGATGCTCTATTTCAGGATTATTTTTACACCTTTGAAAATCGCACCGTGCCCGATATGTTCGAGCAAAACATGCTGGAGATTTTTCCCGAAACATCGCCAGGAAATTTTACCTGGGATGAGGAAATGAATCGCTGGGTAATGACGGTATTTAATTCCTATCAGTGGGATTTGAATTATAGCAATCCCAAAGTGTTTATAGAGATGCTAGATGTTATTTTGTATTGGGCAAATCAGGGGGCGGATATATTGCGCCTTGATGCCGTTGCCTTTCTGTGGAAAAAAGTAGGTAGCCAGTGCCAGAACGAGCGCGAAGCGCATTTGATTTTGCAGCTGTTCAAGGATTGTTGTCAGGTCACGGCTCCTGGTGTGCTGTTTATTGCAGAGGCGATTGTAGCGCCGGTGGAAGTCGCAAAATATTTTGGTGAAGATGCGGTGATCGCCAAGGAATGCGAGATTGCCTATAACGCGACGTTTATGGCGTTGATGTGGGATGCGGTAGCGACGAAAAACGCCAAACTGCTCGCTCAAGGTATAAAAAGTTTGCCGGTAAAACTGGACGGTGCCACCTGGTTAAATTATGTCCGCTGTCACGATGACATCGGTTTTGGTTTTGATGACCAGGACATCGTTACTGTGGGGTATCAGCCGCGCAGTCATCGTCAGTTTTTGCTGGATTACTTCACCGGGAAATTTGAGGAATCACATGCGCGGGGGTTGCCATTTGGCAGCAACCAGAAAACCGGTGATGCGCGAATTTCAGGGACGTTGGCATCCTTGGTGGGTTTGGAATACGCACTGGAACAAACGGATGCTCAGGCCATTGATGATGCCATCAAATCGATCCTGTTGTTGCACAGTCTGATTTTGTCTTTTGGTGGAATTCCTTTGATTTATTACGGGGATGAATTGGGAACCCTGAATGACCCTCGGTTCTTGCTGGACGAGATGACTGCTGGAGACAGCCGTTGGGCACATCGCCCCAGGATGGATTGGCAGCGGGCAGAAAAAAGAAATGACGTGGCAACGGTGGAATATAAAATATTCAGTGCCCTAAAAAAAATGATTTCCGTGCGCAAGGAAACTCAGGTGTTTGCGGATTTTAATAATCGTGAGTTGGTCAGCGTAGAAAATCCCCACCTGTTTGTATTCTGCCGCTATGGCGTGTTTAACGCCCAATCTGAAAATGTGTTTGTTATTGCCAACTTTGACACTAATCCACAAAAAATAAATGCTAATGAATTGGCTGCCTGGAACTCATGGCAGTTAAGGCAGTTAAAGGATATTTACACCGGCCGATCTCCGGAAATGTTCAAAGATGATATCGTTGTCCCCCCGCTAAGCTTTTACTGGTTATCGCTCCAGTAATGATCTTAACTCACTGAAAAGTAATTAGTTTAATTATTGGGCTAGTCTGTTTTCTACCTCCCTGGTGTATAGGGCTCGTTGGTGAGTGTGCGTTCTTTCTGCCGCAATGAGCCGTAAAACAACGATTGTTTTGCCGGAATACTGTAACGGCCGTCAGTAAAGAATTACTTGCGACCTGCCGATCACCTCGACGCAAAGAGAATTTTCCACCCGAAAAGGGGAGGGCAGACGGTGAAAAACTGGTTTTATCCTGCAATGTATTTCATGAACCGCATGCGGTTTTTAGCAAAGTTTTCAGTGCTATTCGTGCTGGTTATGGTGCCACTGGTCTTTCTATCCTATGTGGTGATTAGTCGCGTAAGCGATGAAAACGCATACATGCATGGCGAGCAGAAGGGCTTGGAGTATGTGGTCGCCGTACGCGGTGTACTGGAGCCGCTGCAGACCCACCGAGGGCAGACTGCCGTTTACTTGGGGGGAGAACCGTCTTTCAGAGGAAAACTCCTGGCGACCCGACAGTTAGTGGACAAGGGGTTTGAACAGTTAAGGGTGACGGATGCCGAGGTGGGCGTAGCGTTACAAACCGAAGGTAAGTTAGCGCCGATACTGGCTGGATGGCAAAACCTTAAAAACGACTCGCTCAGTGACGACCAGGCCAAGTCATTTACTGACCATACGGCACTGATAGATCAGTTGTTGACACTGATCAGTTACGTTGGTGATACATCGCAAATCGCTCTGGATCCTGCGATAGATAGTTATTATCTCGGGGATGCGGCGGTCAACCGCATTCCTCGACTGCTGGAGTTTATGGGCCAAGCGCGGGCGATGGGTGCCGGTGCGGCAGCAAAAGGGACGCTGAGTAATCGGGAGTTGGTTGAGCTGGCGGTACTGGCCAACAATATTGGTTATCAGACGAACAAAATGAAGGCGGGATTGAACACTGCCATAAAAAATAACCCAGCGCTGGCAGGTAAGATATCAGAGGCTATAGATGAGGTTGTAGCTGATGCAGTCCAATTTAAGGCGCTGCTTGATAGTGAGTTGATTCACAAGGATGTTATTACCGTATCCGCATCAACCGTATTTAATGCTGCCACCAGCAGTATTACCAAAATGTACGGTTTGTTTGATATCGTCGCACCGGAGTTGGACGGGTTATGGGAAGGTCGGGTAGCGGAAAATGCTCGGTTTGAGGCGCTGGAAATTGTTGGTGTGGTGGCAGTACTGCTGGTGATATTTTATCTGTTTGCCGGCTTGTATTTGTCTATTGAAACCGCAGTCAAGAAAATTGAAGTCGTGGCTGGCAGTATGGCGGGAGGCGATTTGAGTGTTCGGCTGTTTGTTGATACCCGCGACGAAATGCGTGATATTGCGCAGCATTTCAACAAAATGGCAGAGGTTTTTGAATCATCCATTAAGCGTATCGCATCGGCGACAACACAATTGGCGGCGGCGTCTGAGGAAGTGGCGGCGGTAGCGCAGGAAAGTGCCGGCAATCTTTCAAATCAGCGTGCCGAGACAGATCAAGTTGCTACGGCAATGAATGAGATGGCCTCCACTGTGCAGGAAGTGGCGCGCAGTGCCAGTGATGCGGCGACGGCGGCATCGAATGCAGATAAAGAGGCAAGTAGTGGTCGACAAATTGTCAAGCAAGCCTCTGAGTCCATTGAACGTCTGGCGAGCGAAGTTCAGCGTTCATCAGAAGTGATTAACAAAGTCGCTGACGACAGTGTGGAAATCGGCGCGGTACTGGATGTCATCAAAGGCATTGCCGAACAAACCAATCTGTTGGCACTGAATGCCGCGATCGAAGCGGCCCGTGCTGGCGAGCAAGGTCGAGGCTTTGCGGTGGTGGCTGACGAAGTTCGTACTCTGGCGGGTCGTACGCAAGAGTCAACTTCCGAAATCGAGGCTATGATCGAAAAACTGCAGACCAGCGCCAAAAATGCGGTCAGTGCGATGAAGTCAGGTCAGGAACAGGCGAAAATTGGCGTAGAGCATACCACCAAGGCGGGTTCTGCCCTGGATGCAATCGCACAGGCGGTGGCGGTAATCAGTCAGATGAACACGCAAATCGCCAGTGCCGCTGAAGAACAGAGCATTACTGCCGACGAGATGAACAAAAACATTGTTAATATCAGCAATCTTTCTGAGCAAACAGCGGAAAGTGCGCAGCAAAGTACCGCATCTGCAGAAGAGCTGTCATCGTTAGCGATCGAGCTTCAAGGTTTGGTTAATAACTTCAAAGTTTCCTAAGGTATTAAATGCATTGATATTCGCCCGGTTCGCCGGGCTTTTTTTTGTCCATAACAATCCGAAACCTCGTTTATTGATATCCCTGTCTTCGTAAAACCTGTGTAAACAGTCGTCGGTTAAAAAAACGCCGGCACGCTAGTTGAAAAATACTACCAAACAGAATTTTGTCTGATGCCGACATAGAAAAATTGTATTTGGTCAGCATCAAATTTCAAAAGCAGATTCAAAACAGGGAAATTTATGCTGTGCAACAAAAAAATTGCGATTGTTGAAAATGACGTCAGGCTTTATACCGATCGATGCGTAGATCGGGATGGTGATTTATCCGTGTCAAGTCAAGAAGCAACGTATAAAAATCCATTCAGATTGGATTACCGCAACCTGATTCGTAGCGATGCATTTCGCCGTTTGGCAGGAAAAACCCAAATGTTCCCAGTGAGCGAACTGGAATGTTTTCGTAACAGGCTGACGCATTCACTGGAAGTTGCAGAGATCGCCGTCGGAATAGCAGAGCGTATCAATCGTCAGTATTCGTACTTCATAAAAAATCCACTTGATTTGAGTCTGATAGAAACCGCCGCGCTGGCGCATGACATCGGTCATCCGCCGTTTGGCCATGAAGGAGAGCGTGCGCTGGATCGCTGCATGAAAGACTATGGAGGGTTTAATTCCAACGCACAAACAGTGCGACTCCTGTCGCGTATTGAAGGTGCATCCATGCTGGGCGAGTATTTGTCAGGCATGGGTGATGATCTCCGTCAGGGACTAAACTTCACCTATCGCACATTGGCGGCAGTGATCAAATATGATCAGGTTCATGCCCATAGTGCAGATGAGGCGGGTTCTGCCGATAGCGGTTATTACCGCCAGGAGATGCCGTTGGTCAATAGAATAAAAATGGCATTGCTGGGAAATTCATTATCTGGTCAATCCCTAAAAACTGTTGAGTGCCACATCATGGATGTGGCTGATGATATTGCCAATGCCTGTTTTGATTTAGACGATGCGTTGCGTTCAGGGCATGTCAATCCATGTCGTCTTTTTAACTTCACACACAGCCAGCTAGTCGGAATGGCAAAAAAAATATCTAAATCTGGAAATGCCAAAGAGATTGGCGCTGACGAAGTTTTTGAAATGATTCAAATCATAATAAATGAATACGGCATTTCTCAGTTTGGCCAGTTTGGCGGTGCATGGGCGGATATTTCAGTAAGTAGGATGGCAGAGTGTGATGCAGCACGAAAAAAATTCATACAGGCCATTGTCAGTGATTTGAATAACGAGATCGAAGTTGAGCTGAATGTTGTTAATCCGGTATTAACCAAGGTGTCTTTGTCTGAAAAATCTCGTTTGCAAGTGGCTCTGTTGAAGGCCATGGTGCATGAGAGCTTGGTGAATTCGCCGGGATTCCGCGCCAAAGAATTTATTAATGCAGAAGTGGTGAGTGGATTGTTTTCTGCGCTGACGACGGAGATTTCTCGTTGTGGCCGTGGGTGTTTGCTGCCGGAGAAGTTTCGAGCCATTTATCAGCGCTTTGAACTGATAGGGGACAAGGAGCAGGCAATGCGTCAGGTGTGTGATTACATTGCCTGTTTGACCGACAAGCAGGCGATTGAAACCTACAGACAATTGCGAATTCCGGCCAGTGTTAATTTTTAACGAGCCATCCAAGGAGGAAAAAGTATGAGTTTTTTATTCAGGACCAGATTGCCCAGTAAAAATGAAGCCCTCGTTGGTCGCGATGCAGTGCGTTTTTTGAAGGAGCCTCATGCAGTGTTTGGTCGGTCATTCACCGATGCTATTGCAGAAAATCATTCGATAGCCAGATTTGCCATGGGGTGCTTTTGGGGAGCCGAACGTCTTTTCTGGCAGGTGGATGGCGTTTATCTCACATGGGTTGGCTACAGTGGAGGTTTTACCAAAAATCCGACTTATCAGGAAGTGTGCAGCGGTAGAACGGGGCACGCAGAAACGGTGCAAGTCATTTATGACTCGTCGCAAGTGAGTTATGCCGAATTGCTGGAAGTCTTTTGGAAAAATCACGATCCGAGCCAGGGGATGCGTCAGGGACATGATGTGGGAACGCAGTACCGCTCTTGTATATTTTTTGCCGATGATGAACAAAAAAAAAGGGCAGTGACCAGCATGAATCATTGGCAGTCGGTTATGCGCGCGCAAGGTTTGGGTGACATAACCACCGAATTGTTGGCTCAGAGCGAGTTTTATCTTGCTGAGGAATTTCATCAGCAGTATCTGGCCAAAAATCCGGGTGCAGTGTGCAGTATCGCATCACCACTCAAGCATTGTCGATCTGACGACATGGTGGTGATGAGTTAAAAGGCTTCCGAATAAACGTCGTATCGGGAAAACAATCAAACATGGAAAGGAGGTTAAGATGGGAACGGTCATTTCAATGAAAGACAGTGATAAAGTTTTGATGGAAAAAATCAAGAGCGATGTGGTTTTTCAGTTGCAGTTCGATATGATGGATGGCGAGGATGTTGATAAAATTGTACATCAGTACCATCAATACGAAGCCGATCAGCAGTCTAATCACCGTCGTGATTTTAATAATACCAACTATGGCTACAAACTGGTCAATAATGGCGACACGCGACGCTCAATTCTGACCATGAACAATGACGTGTTTATTGCCGGCTTGCAGGACTATTATCACCAGTACAATATCCCCAGACTGGATTACAACATGCCAGCACCATTACGGAACGACTTGTACCAGTTGTATCACCATGTTTATGCCATGATGCGACGGATGATGATGCTGATATCCAAGGATGTTTTTAATGACGTCAACTATCTGCAAAACTACATCGCCAAAGAAAACTTTGTCATGGTGTTTAACTATTATTATGCTGTGGACGGTGCACCCAAGGCGGAGTTGACCTGCAAGCGATTCGACGAGCATTATGATTTTTCGCTGATCAGCGTGATTTTTAATGATGATTATCTATACAAAGAATTCAATTTCGAATACGAAAAAGATGGCGAATGGCGGTCGTTGGATAATCAGGATCACCGCTTTACCGTGTTCTTTGGTATGCTGATGGAAATTGTTACTGATGGGGCCTATAAAGCGCTCAACCATCGTACGGTCATGCAGGGGGCAAATCGCAATCGGTTTATGGTCGGATTCTTTGCCCAGCCAGATGAGGACAAGCAGTTGCAGATTTGTGATCAGCATGCGCATTTGCTGGATGGCTATCAGTATGATCACTTTAATCGTGAAATTAGCTACAACACCTTCATGCGGGAAACCATGTGCAGCCAGTTGTTGAAGCTGGATTTGGTTGACGAAGCCGTGGCGTGATACGGTGTGCCAAGTAGCTCAAAAGGGTTCCTTCGGAACCCTTTTTTGTGCCTGCTGATGATTTGGCTAAATATTGTGCTCTTCGTGCCCCGTGTGGCATTGACCCGCTGGAAATAGCGTAGTAAAAGGCCATGTGAGCCGGAGTAAGAAATGCGATCGGTGATGAAACCGGTTTAATGTTTGCAATGCACGCAGGATGTTTCTCCGTTCGGCCGGCAAGTGTGAGTGGTTGGTGCGGTTCCTCAGACTGGAATGAATAGGCGCAAATAATGAGGCAGTACACACGTTGGGCGGCTTGGGTGTCATTACTGACACTGTTGGCTGGTTGTGGTGATGGTCCATGGAATAACCCTTATCCTGCCAGGGATGAGGGTGGCAATATTTTGTACTCGTCATTCAGCGAGCGTCCCAAGCATCTGGATCCTGCCCGCTCATACAGCTCCAACGAATATGAATTCATCGGCCAGATTTACGAGCCGCCGCTGCAATACCATTATCTCAAGCGTCCCTACGAGCTGCTGCCACTGACGCTGGATCGCATGCCCAAGGTGATTTTTCTGGATGCGCAGGGTAATCCGTTGCCTGCCAACGCCCCTGACGAACAGGTGGCGTTCAGTCAGTATCTGCTGGAGCTCAAAACCGGGGTGCAATACCAGCCCCATCCGGCATTTGCCAAAGATGAAAACGGCCAATTTCGTTATCACGCGCTGACCAAACAGCAACTAGAATCGGTACATACCCTTAGCGATTTTAAATACACCGACTCGCGTGAGTTACACGCGTCCGACTACGTGTATCAGATCAAACGTCTGGCCAATCCCGCCAACCATTCGCCTATCTTTGGGCTGATGGCGGACTACATCGTCGGCCTCAAGGAGTATGGCGATAAAATCAACGCCGACTACGAAGCGATGAAGGCACGCGGTGAACAGGGTTATCTGGATCTCAATGCCTATGAAATCGAAGGGGTCCAAGCTCTGGATCGTTTTCGCTACACCATCACGGTGAAGGGAAAGTATCCGCAGTTGGAGTACTGGCTGGCCATGCCGTTTTTTGCCCCCATGCCGGTGGAAGCGGATTTGTTTTATTCCCAGCCCGGGATGGAAGAAAAAAATATCAGTCTGGATTGGTATCCGGTAGGCACAGGCGCGTACATGCTGACGGTGAACAACCCCAATCGGCAAATGATTTTGGAACGCAATCCGAACTATCGCGGTGAGCTCTACCCCCGTGAAGGCATGCCGGAAGATGAAGCTGCTGGTTTGTTAGCCGATGCGGGCAAGAAAATGCCTTTCATCGATAAAATCGTGTTCAGCCTGGAAACCGAAACCATTCCCTATTGGAACAAGTTTCTTCAAGGCTATTACGACACGTCCGGCATCAGTTCTGAAAGTTTTGATCAAGCGGTGCAAATCAATACCGGCGGCGAAGTGGCGCTGACCGAAGAAATGCAAACCAAGGGCATCCAGTTGGCCACGGCGGTGGCATCGAGCACATATTACTTCGGCTTCAACATGAAGGACGATGTGGTCGGCGGCAACAGCAAATCGGCGCAGCGGTTACGTCAGGCGATTTCCATTGCCATGGACTACGAGGAATTTATTTCCATCTTTGCCAACGGTCGCGGTATTGCCGCGCAGGGACCTGTTCCGCCCGGTATTTTTGGTTACAAGGACGGCGAAGCGGGTATCAATCCGGTTGTCTATGATTGGGTGGATGGAAAAGCGCAGCGTAAGAGTATCGAACACGCCAAGCAACTGCTTGCCGAAGCCGGTTATCCCGACGGCGTTGATGCGAAAACTGGTGCGCCATTAACACTGAATCTGGATATTGTGGCTTCCGGCCCCGATGACAAAGCGCGCTTGAGTTGGTATCGAAAACAGTTCCAGAAACTCAATATTCAATTGGTGATACGCAACACCATGTACAACCGTTTCCAGGAAAAAATGAGCAAAGGTACAGCACAGATTTTCACCTGGGGCTGGAATGCCGATTATCCGGATCCGGAGAATTTCATGTTCTTGCTGTACGGGCCAAACAGTAAAGCGGATCATCAGGGCGAGAATGCAGCCAATTATTCCAACCCCAAGTTTGATAAACTGTTCGAGAAAATGAAGAACATGGAAAATGGCCCCGAACGCCAGGCCATCATTGACGAAATGACCAAAATCGTTCGCGAAGATTCGCCCTGGATATGGGGATTGCATCCCAAGAGTTATGCGCTGTATCACCAGTGGTATAAAAACTCCAAACCAAACCTGATGTCACACAACACGATGCAGTACAAACGAATTGATGCCTCTGTGCGTGCGCAGCAGCGATTGGCGTGGAATCCGCCGGTGTTGTGGCCCATTGCCCTGGTGGCTGGTTTACTGCTGGTGGTGATTATTCCCGCCGTTGTCATCTACCGTCGGCGTGAGCACATGGCTCCCCGTAAGGCGAGGGTGTAATCATGCTGGCATATATTACCCGGCGAATTTTATACGCGATCCCGATTTTGTTGGGCGTGAATCTGATTACCTTTGTGCTGTTCTTTGTGGTCAACTCGCCAGATGACATGGCGAGAATGCATTTGGGTGAGAAGCGTGTCACTCCTGAAGCTGTGCAGCAATGGAAGGTGGAGCACGGTTACGACAAGCCCTTGTTGTTTAACGATGATGAGGTGGGGCTGGGAGTTGTTACCGAGACCATCTTTTACCAGAACAGCGAAAAATTATTCACCTTTGAATTTGGTTTGTCGGACGCAGGTCGCGATATTGCCCAAGACATCGGTGAACGAATGTGGCCCAGTCTGGCCATTGCATTGCCTACCTTTATCATTGGACTGCTGGTTAACATTACCTTTGCGTTACTGGTTGCATTTTTCCGTGGTAGTTATCTGGATGTGAGCGCCGTGGTGTTGTGCGTGGTGTTGATGTCTATTTCAGGTCTGTTTTACATCATCGGTGGTCAATGGCTAGTGGGCAAAATGCTGCATCTAGTGCCTATCTCCGGTTACGAAACTGGAAGTGATGCGTTCAAGTTTATTATTCTGCCGGTGATTATCGGTGTGATTGGCGGGATTGGTTCGGGAACACGCTGGTATCGCACCATTTTCCTCGAAGAAATAAATCGTGATTATGTTCGCACGGCGCGCTCCAAAGGTTTGGGCGAAAATGTTGTGCTGTTCAAGCATGTGCTCAAAAACGCGATGATTCCAATTTTGACCGGCGCAGTCGTGGTGCTGCCGCTGTTGTTCATGGGTAGCCTGATTGTCGAATCGTTTTTTGGTATTCCAGGGCTGGGTAGTTACACCATTGATGCGATTAACAGCCAGGACTTTGCGATTGTGCGCTCGATGGTGTTTTTGGGATCGGTGTTGTACATCATCGGTCTGACATTGACCGATATTTCCTACACGTTGGTTGATCCGCGGATTAGGTTGGGCTGATGGACAAAGTAAAACGGCATAGCAGTGTCATTTGGCTGGGCGGCGTGGCGTTGCTTGTGTTATTGGCTTATGTCAGCGCGATGCTGACGGCGGACGCCAAACCCGTGGTGCTGTGGACCGATGCGCTGGTTTATTTGTTGCTGCTGGCGATTACCGGCTTCGTGTTGTACGCACGTGGTCGCGAACATTATCGTGACCCGTGGCGTCAGGTGTTGCGCAGTCGCCTGGGGATGGCCTCGCTGGTGATATTGCTGGCGTATGTGCTGGTGGGCTTGCTGGACTCGGTGCATTTTCGTTTGCCGGCGCAAGCGCAGGAACAAAGCCAGGAGCAGCATTATTCTGCCGATGTGCTCAGCGTATTGGACTTGGTGTTGGGGCCAATGCGCGAACAGGAAGAAAAAACCTATTCAGCACCATTTGCGACGCATCTGTATGCCAAAGAAACCGTCGAAGGAGAGGATGGTCAGAAAATGCGCGTGTACCCCCGCTTGCAGTTCGGTGGTGCGCATTTGCAAAATCCTGACGAGGATTGGGCTGAGGATATTGGTTCGCTGGGAATGCAAGGCGCATTATGGGGCATAGGCTGCTGGCTGCTGCTGGTTAGCTTGGTTGTAGTGCGCTTGTCGCAGCTTTGGCAAAAAAGCTTTAGCGCGGCGCTGAAGGATGTTGTGTTTGGCAAATCCGATGTGGCCTGGCATGTGATTTTTTTAACGATGGGCATTTTGTTTGTCCTGATAGCAATGATTGCAGTCTATGCGCCTAAATATCACGTGCTGGGCACGGATAAAGTTGGTCAGGATGTGTTGTATCAGGCGATAAAAAGTATTCGCACCGGCTTGGTGATAGGTACGCTGACGACGCTGATCATGCTGCCGTTTGCGGTCATGCTGGGCATTATGGCAGGCTATTTTAAGGGCTGGGTCGACGATGTGATCCAGTATTTGTACACCACGCTCAATTCCATTCCGGGCGTGCTGTTGATTGCTGCGGCAGTGTTGATGATGCAGGTTTACATGAGCAACCATCCGGAGCTGTTTGAAACCGAAACCCATCGCGCCGATTTACGGCTGTTTTTCCTGTGTGTGATTTTGGGTATTACCTCCTGGACGGGTTTGGCCAGATTGTTGCGGGGCGAGGCATTGAAACTGCGCGAAATGGAGTTTGTGCAGGCGGCGGAAGCATTTGGCGTATCAAAATTTAAAATCATTCAGCGCCACATTCAGCCCAATGTCATGCACCTGGTGTTGATTGCTGTGGTGCTCGATTTTTCTGGCCTGGTGTTGGCCGAAGCCGTTTTAAGTTATGTGGGCGTGGGTGTTGATCCGTCCATGCATAGCTGGGGAAATTTGATCAACGGTGCGCGTCTGGAAATGGCGCGTGAACCTATCGTTTGGTGGTCGTTGCTGGCGGCATTTATTTTTATGTTCGTGCTGGTGCTGGCAGCCAATCTGTTTTCTGATGCAGTGCGTGATGCCTTTGATCCACGCATTCGCAAGCAATAGTTGAAAGTGATGCCATGAGTGATGTGCTGCTGGAAGTAAAGAATCTCAAAACCTGGTTTGATACCCGCAACGGTGTAGCCACGATTGTTGACGGTGTCAGTTTTCAAGTCCGTCGGGGCGAGACGTTCGCGCTGCTGGGAGAGTCCGGCTGCGGAAAATCGATGACGGCCTTGTCGATTATGCGACTGCTGCCGCAACAGGCTTCAACCAATTTTTCCGGTGAAGTGTTGCTGGATGGTGAAGATTTGCTCTGTCTGCCGGAGGTTGCCATGCGCAATGTGCGTGGCAACCGGATTGCGATGATTTTTCAGGAGCCGATGACGTCGCTCAATCCGGTGTTGACGGTGGGCACCCAGATTGGCGAGGTACTTAAGCGACACAAAAATCTGAGTGGCCGCGCTGCGCGCGAACGCATTATCGAATTGTTGGAAGCGGTGGGCATTCCCGCGCCGGAATCTCGCGTGGATGAATATCCACATCAGCTTTCTGGCGGGATGAAGCAGCGGGTGATGATTGCCATTGCGCTGGCATGTGAGCCGGATTTATTGATTGCCGACGAGCCGACCACTGCGCTGGATGTGACCATTCAGGCGCAGGTGTTGGATTTGCTCAAGGATTTGCAGCGCAAGACCGGTATGGCTGTGCTGTTGATTACCCATGACTTGGGCGTGGTGTCGGAAATGGTTGATCAGGTCGCGGTGATGTATGCCGGCCAGATAGTCGAGACTGCAACGCGCCACAACTTTTTCACCAATCCCCAGCATCCGTACAGCCAAAAATTATTTGAAGCGCTGCCGAGCATGAAAAAGCGCGATCAGGCATTGGCGCAAATTCCTGGACGCGTTCCATCGCTGGATCAAACCTTCCATAGTTGTCGTTTCGCACCGCGTTGTTCGTATGCCTGGGAAGTATGTAATCAGCAGGTGCCTGCCTGGATTGCTGGCGTCGGGCATGAAGGTGTTCGATGCTTTTTACATGATCCGACATATGGCGGTCATCAGGTGGTAAAGCATGATACAGAGGTTGTTACGTATACGCCTCAATCACGCATTGCGGAAACGCTGATAAAAATTACCGACCTGAAAGTTCACTTCCCCATCACCAAAGGCTTGTTCAAGCGCACCGCAGGTTATGTCTATGCGGTGGATGGTGTCAGCCTGCAAGTGGAGAAAGGCCGGACATTGGCGTTGGTGGGTGAGTCGGGTTGTGGCAAGACCACCTTGGGCAAGAGTGTGCTGCAATTAACTCGTCCTACGGCCGGTTCGGTGGTGTTTGATGGTGTCGAATTGACCCAGCTAAAAAGCGCAGCACTACGCAAGGCGCGACGCGATTTTCAGATTATTTTCCAGGACCCATTTTCATCCATGAATCCACGGATGATGGTGGGTGACATCATCGAAGAAGGTATGTTGGCGCAAAATATTGGTGCCAACCGCGATGAGCGTATGGCCAGAGTGGATGAATTGTTGAATCAGGTTGGCTTGTCACCTGCGCATAAATTCCGCTATCCGCACGAGTTTTCTGGTGGTCAGCGCCAGCGAATTTGTATTGCGCGTGCCTTGGCGGTGAATCCAAAGCTGATTGTTTGTGATGAGCCAACGTCTGCACTGGATGTGTCGGTGCAGGCGCAAATTCTCAATCTGCTGAAAAAATTGCAGAACGAATTAGGTCTCACCTTTTTGTTCATAACGCACAATATTTCGGTGGTTGCGTATTTGGCAGACGAAGTTGCCGTGATGTACCTGGGGCGAATTGTCGAGCAAGGCAAGGTGGCAACCATTCTTGAGCGGCCCATGCATCCCTATACGCGAGCATTGCTGTCGGCGGTGCCGGTGGTGGATCAGGAAAGCAAAATCGAAAAGGTGCAGTTGCAGGGCGATCCACCTTCGCCCATTCAGCCACCACAGGGTTGCCATTTCCATCCTCGTTGTGCGGAAGCCAAGCCTGAGTGTTCACAGTCTTATCCGGCGATGACGAATCTGGGTGATGGTCATGTGGTGCGCTGTTATCTGTACGCGTCGCCGGCAAATTCAAAACAATAAAACATTGTTGGGATATGGATGATGCTAGGTGACTTTGCGGATTTATCTCTGGGGCGAAAGATTGTTATCGCGCTATTGGGCCTGATCATTGTTGCAGGGCCGTTTATCCTGCTGTTTTTGCATTTTGGCTTTAAGGATTAACCCTGTGCCGCAGTGCTTCTGTTGTTGGGGCGAGTGAGGAAAAATGAGCGCAGCTCTGTTTAGTGCGCAGAATGTCTTGCAGGACTTGCAAGTCCAGTCTGATGCCGAGGACGCAAAAAACCTGCAGCGTTTTTTTAAAACCGGCGCAGGTGACTACGGCGAAGGCGATGTTTTTCTCGGTATCCGCGTGCCGGTGCTGCGAAAAATGGTCAAGCACTATCGGGGGATTGCATTGGCGCAAAGTGTTGCGCTGCTGCAATCGCCATATCATGAGGCGCGTTTACTGGCGCTGCTAATCATGGTGGATAGTTTTCAACGCGGCGATGCCGCTACCCAGCAAGCTATTTATCAAGCCTATCTTCAGCATCGCAAATACGTGAACAACTGGGATCTGGTGGATAGCTCAGCCCATCATGTTGTCGGCGCATATCTGCATGGTCAGGAAAAATCGATACTGATTCAGCTGGCACAATCAAAAATCCTTTGGGATAGGCGCATTGCCATGATTGCCTGTTTTTTTGACATCAAACGTGGTGAATTTTCTTCGGCTGTAACGATCGCAGAATTGTTGTTGCAAGACGAACACGATCTGATGCACAAGGCGGTAGGCTGGATGCTGCGTGAGATAGGCAAGCGTGACCTCGAGGTGGAAATCGGGTTTTTGCAACGCCACTATCAGCAGATGCCCAGGACCATGCTGCGTTACGCGATTGAACATTTTCCCGAGTCATTGCGCCAAGCCTATTTGCAGGGAAGAGTGTGACCCAGTTGACATTTCTTCGTCAATAATGAGTCCAGCGTTCCGATATCAAATGGTAGACGGTCAATATTCTATCGGAGTGGCTATGAAACTGGCGAGCAAAGCAGTATTGAGTTTATTGGTGGTGGCTCTTGGCGTCGCCGGTTGCAAATCAAAATCTGATGAGGAAAAACCGATAGATCTTCCACCCAGGTTGTCTATGGTGGTGAACTACGATGATTTTCCGCCAGATGCACCGGCCAAGGCAGCGTACAATTCAGTATCGCAATACGATTTTTCCACCTCCTCTGTGGATACGCTGAAGCAGACCTACGCAGCGATGGCGCCAACTCCCTCAGGTTATTTTTCCGAGGCGGCGATCAAGGTTATTTTCTGGAAGGCGATTACTGACATTGGTTTGTTGGTGCCGCGTTTAGCCTTTATTTCAGCATTTAGCCACAAGCCAGTGAAGGACGAGAATGATCACTGGGTGTGGAATTACCCATTTGGCCTGGTGTATACCGCTCGTTTGGTGGGCTATGTACAAAATTCACAAGTGCATTGGGAAATGTATATTTCCAAAAACGACGGAACCATCAGCAACTTCAAGTGGTACACCGGTACTCACGATCTGGCTTACACCAGTGGCAGTTGGGTGATGTACGAGAGTGCCGCTAATCCTACCGTAGAGTTGCTGCAGATTGACTGGACGCGCGATCCAGTCACGGCGACAGGATCGATTAAATACACCAACATAAAGGTGGGTGATGCGGAAAATGGCGGCTACATTTACTATGATTCCACCACGCCGCAATTGTTGCCGGGCTATGATCGCAACTTTGATATTTTCAACAAAGGTCAGAATAATTTGACTGAAATTGAATGGAATCATTTAACCAAAGTGGGGCGTATAAAGAGTCCCAACACAGTTGGCGTGAACTGGGTCTACTGGGATGCGACGTTGGCGAACAGTGCCGCACCTCCGCTGCAATAATTTGATTGATCAGCAAGTCATTTTCAAAGGGCTGCCATCAGGCGGCCCTTTGTGCTTATGCGAAATATGAATTTAGCTTATACGATTTTCTTGCAATGCTTTATAGACGTGAGGCGAGCTGCGAGAATGCCCGGCTGATTAGAAGGCAATTAGCTACGAAAGGCAGTCGCTGCATGGCACTTAAGCCAAGTTTTTCTGAAACCGCATTTTATGGTCTCAATACCCACTATCCCCTGGCCGATGGCCGTATCAGTCGCCGAATTTATCTGGACTCATCGGCGTCTACCTTGATGATGAAGCCCGCGCTGGAGGCTGCACAGGCTTATCTGGAGCATTATTCCAATACGCATTCGACAGTGCATACTTCGGCACACATCACCGATTACACGTTGCGCTGGGCGCAGCAGCAGATTTTGAATTTTGTCGGTGCGTCGACGACTGACTATATCTGCATCAGCCAGGGCAGTGGCACCACAGGTGTCGCGAATCGATTGGCCGCAGGTCTGGCAACATTACGGCCAGAGCGTGGTGTGGTGCTGGTGTCGGGTATGGAGCATCACTCCAATGATTTGCCGCATCGATTGCATGCGCAACAAGTGGAGCATATTCCACTGTGCGGTGCGGGGGCGAATTCGGGGGCGGTGGATTTACAGGCGCTGGCGGCCTTGCTGGAAAAATATCGGCAGCAGGTCAATTACGTTGCGGTTACCGGTGTCAGTAATGTGACCGGAATTGCGAATCCGCTAGCGGAAATTGCGTGCCTAGCCCATGCCCACGGTGCTTATCTGGTGGTGGATGCGGCGCAAATGGCGGCTCATGCACCATTGAAAGTAAGCGAATGGGACGTGGATTTTGTCATGTTGTCCGGTCACAAAATTTATGCGCCCGGTTCACCGGGAATATTGGTGGCGCGCGCCGAATTGCTGCAACACATGCTGCCTCGCGAGGTCGGTGGTGGTGTGGTGGATAAGGTGAGTGTGCATCATTACGATCTGGTGGACGATTTGGTCGATCGTGAACACGCGGGCACGCCGAACATTTTTGGCACGGTGTTGCTTGGATGTGTGACGCACATTTTAATGCAGTACGGTATGGAGAAAATCCGCGATAACGAGTACGAACTGCATCGCTGGGCCTGTCAGTTGTTGCGTGAGCGTTGTCCATCGATACGCATTTATGGTGATAGCGCTAACTGCGAACGGTTGGGATCGCTGTCATTTAATTTGCGGGGCATCGAGCACGGCCTGGTGGCGGCGGTACTCAATGATTTTTTCGGAATCGCCGTTCGCAATCAATGTTTCTGTGCCCACCCCTATGTGCATACCATGTTGCTCGATGATTTAATCGATACGGATTTTGGTGACATGACTCCGCAGCAGTTGGAGTATTATGCCTCAGCGCATCGCGGTATGGTGCGCGCCAGCTTTGGCTTGTACACCCAGCGCGAAGATGTGGAAGCATTGGCTGATGCTCTGTGCCAGATTGCCAATAATATTGCGGAATACAGTGATAAATATCGTCTGGATGACGACGGCGGATTTGTGTTGCGTCAGCCACGCGCCAAGCCGAACGAGTTGTTCGATATTGAAAAAATTCTGCATGAGAGTACGCGGCGGTTTTTGCTGACAGTCTAGCTGGGCTATTTGCTGTCGTGGTTGTACACGCCATTCCAGTCAGGTTCGGCGGGCTTGTCGATGAAAGTTTGGCAGCGTTCCATGTAGATGCTGTAGAGTTTACGTGGCTCTTTGGCGTATAGCGCTGCAAATTGTTGTTTGGCGTGTTGCCATTGGCGTTGACGATAGGCATTGAGCGCTTGCTGGTAATCATCCAGTGCGGTTTTTTGCTCAATGCTCAACTGCGTTTTTTTACCCAGCGGTTCATAAATGGTCACAGGTTCTGTCTTGCCGACGACGGTGACCAGATCCAGTTCGCGGAAGGTGTAATCCGGGCAGCCTGCACGGGTGGTTTCGCTGACGATAATGTTAACGCCGTAGCGTTTGCTTAATGATTCCAGTCGCGATCCCAGATTGACCGAGTCGCCCAGCACGGTATAGGACATGCGAAACTGGGAGCCGATGTTGCCGACGAACATCGGGCCGCTGTTGATGCCAACGCCGATGTTGATTTCTGGCCAGCCTTGACGCTTGAGCTCGAGACGCATTTTTTGCAAACGCTCAATCATTTCCAGCGAGGCTTCCATCGCGTGCTGCGCATGTTTTTCATCGCGCAAGGGCGCGCCCCAAAAAGCCATGATGGCATCGCCGATGTATTTGTCGATGGTGCCACGGTGGTTTTGCAGCGCCTGGGTCATTTCGCTGAAGTAATAATTCATCATGCGCGTCAGTTCTTTTGGCGCCAGCGATTCTGACAAATTGGTAAAGCCACGAATGTCGGTGAACATGACCGACATCTCGCGGGTTTCGCCTTCCATGCCGTAGTCGTTTTCGTTGTCCAGTTCGTCTACCAGTTCTGGTGGAATATATTGGCGGAACACTTTGGCCATTTGTCGCTTGGAGCGATTTTCAACGAAGTAGGTGTAAGTCATGTTGAAAAAAAACACGACGGCGATGAACATCATTTGCGTGGCGACGGGCAATACGATGTTCATTTCATGCCACGCATACAAGCCGCCAGCGAAGGTGGCGGAAAATAACAGTGTAGCACCCAGAATGGTGATGGGGACGTTGGCAAAGTGGAACAGTGTACTCAGCAAAATCCAGCTGACAATCAGGCTGACGAATAACACCCCCTGCAGGTAGGCGGGATTTTGTTTAATGGTGCCGTCCAGAATGCCTGCGATCAAATTGGCGTGAACTTCTACTCCGGGATATAAATTTTGCACCGGTGTGGAACGCACATCCAGTAAGCCCGCTGCGGTGGTGCCGACCAGCACGATGGCATCTTCCAGTGTTTTGGTGGGCAGGGTTTTGTTTAGCACGTCGACAGCAGAAACGTAGACAAAACTGCCAGAGCTGCCGCGATAGGGCACAAGCGCTGCGCCGCGTTCATCTACCGGAATGGTGAAGGCGCCGACTTGCAATTGCTCCAGTCCCAGATTCAAACCATCGGCTTGGGTGGCGTCGTTGACTGTCATGCCGAGCGGTGGGAATTGCATCAGGCTGCGCACCATCGCCAGTGACAAGGCTTCGTACAAATCATCGCCATAGCGCTGCAGCATGGGTACGGCGCGAATCACGCCGTCGCTGTCCACGGTGGGCAGATCAATGAAGCCCCCATGAGCGGCGTGCTGTTGCAATACGGGCAGGCTGGCGCCAAAGCCCAGCGCCTGGACGAAGGGAATATTTTTGTTGGCTTCGCTGAGGGTGGCGATGGGCGCAGGCAATTCGCCCTTGGCGATTTCGGCGTTGTCGGCCGAGGAAGTATTGGCAAAAAAGTATCCCATGATCACGTTGCGGTTTTGCAGCGCGTTGGCAAAGATGGTGTCGTACTGTAGCTGAGGACGCAGTTGGGCGAGTGCGTGCTGATAGTCTGGATTGTTGTGCAGTTGCTGCTGACCAAATTGTTCGAGTATGCCCAGCCCGGAGCTGGTGTCGGCTTCAGCGAACAGCACGTCGAAGCCGGTGACAGAAACGTGGTAATGGTCGAACAGGTTGTTCACCAGTTCAGCGAGAACATTGCGGCTCCATGGCCAGCGTCCGACCTGCTCCAGACTGCGTTCATCGATATCGACAATGACAATGCGTTGGTCTGGCTCGGTGGCGGGATAGAGATTAACGCGAAAATCGTAGGATTTTTTCTCCAGCGTTCCCAGTAGTGGCAATTGGAAAACGTGCGTAGCGTGCGCCAGAAACAGCGACAGAATCACCAGACTGATGAGTTGACGAATAAGGCGGGTGCGGTTCATGACCATGCCACGTTACGGGATTGACCCTTTGGCGGCATTTTTGTGGCTGTTCTTGAACGGAAAAGCGGCAGTGAGGAAGGACTTACCTCACTGCCGGGATTGGATTACTTGGAGCGTTTGTCGTCTTTACGGTCTGACTTTTTGTCATCGCGACGATCGTGGTCGCGCTCGTCATGTTTATCTTTGTCGACGCTGACTTGGGCGCTCTGGCTGTTCATGTTGCCGGAGAAGTCACTGACATTGACGCTGATGTTGTACAGACGGTCTTTGCCTTTGTGATCTTTTTCGGCACGCAGATAAATCAGCCATTCGCCGTTGCGTTCTTCCACCAGCCAGTCGCGATCACGGTCGTGGCCACGGCCAGGTTGGTTGCCGCTGCTGCTGATCTGGATATCGACCTTGGGCTTGCCGTCCACCAAGTCACGAATGTTTTGCACTTTGGCAGCCAGCACCAACTTGTGATTGGGTGACCACAAGCGGTCGCGCAACACGTTCAGCGCAAAGCTGGGCGCGGTGGTGTCGACCACGGTGATGCGTTGGACTCCAATGCGGCTGTTGCCGTTGGCATCGGTTGCTACCCATTCCACCAGGGTGGTGCCCAGTGGGTAGGCCGCAGGCGCATTGTTGCGCATGTTGACCGCGAACAGGTCGCTGGCAGTGGCCTGGCCAATGTTGATGGTGGTTAGTTCACCGCTGGCTTCGACCACCAGGTCGGCGGGCACATTCAGCACAGGCTTGGTGGTGTCCACCACTTTGAGCAGCATGCTGTCACTGCCGGTGTTGCCACTGGCATCGCTGGCGTTGACGGTGATGACATGCTGTCCCAATGGGTACACGGGCAATGAGGGTACGATCTGGATATTCATCGCACCACAGTCGCAGATGTCGCTGGCCTGATAGCTGGGAACAAACGCGGCACCGGCAGCACTGGTGGCTTCAACCACCATGTCGATACCTGCAGTGACCACCGGCGCGGTGGTGTCGATGACTTTTACTGACTGCGATTTTTGGCTGACATTGCCGTTTTCATCGCGCGCGGTCCACAGCACGGAATGGCTGCCCAGCGCATAGCCGGATTGACCATTGTTGCTGATAGTGACGTTGAAAATATCGGTTGCTGTAGCTTGGCCAAGAACCACGGAAGTAAGTGCTCCCGTCGCTTCGATAACTACATCCGCAGGCAAGGTCAGCACAGGGGCGGTGGTATCAACCACGCGCACGGTCTGTTTACCACGAGCGATGTTACCGCTGTCGTCGGTGGCCAGCCAGTTGACGATGGTGCTACCCAAGGGGAAGGCGCTGGGCGCATCGTTACTGAGTGTGGTACCGAAAATATCCTTGGCAATGGCGTTACCGATGCTGACCGGAGTCAGACGGGCGCTGGCCTCAACACTGATGTCAGCTGGCAGGGTCAGCGCAGGCGCAGTGGTATCAACCACACGCACGGTCTGTTTGCCACGGGCGATGTTGCCGCTGTCGTCGGTGGCCAGCCAGTTGACGATGGTGCTGCCCAAGGGGAAGGCGCTGGGCGCATCATTGCTGAGGCTGATACCGAAAATATCCTTGGCAATGGCGTTGCCGATGTTGACTGAGGTCAGAATGGCGCTGGCCTCAACGCTGATATCGGCTGGCAGGGTCAGCACGGGCGCAGTGGTGTCAACTAGGCTGACGCGCTGGGTGGCGCTGCGGCTGTTGCCATTGCTGTCAGTGGCAGTCCACCGCACTTGTGTTTGCCCCAGGGGATAAACGATGGGCGCGTTGTTGCTGATGGTGACATCAAAAATGTCTGTCGCGGTGGCGCTGCCGATGTTGATGCTGCTGTTGATGTCGTTAGCCTCGCGGGTGACATCTGCAGGAATGGTCAGGGTGGGTGCGATCGTGTCCTGCACCTTGATGCTGACCTGCTTGCTGGTTTTGTTGCCAGCGTGATCGGTGGCAGTGACACTGACCGGGGTGATGCCCAGTGGGTAAATGCTCAGGCTGGGGATCAGCAGCACGTTGATGGTGCCGCAGCCAACGCAGCTGTCGCTGACGTTGTAGCCAATGCTATAGGGCGCGCCGCCACGGGAAGTGGCTTCGAGCACCGCGTCACCCTGGGTGATCAGCAGGCTGGGAGCGATGGTATCCCGCACGGTGATTTTTTGTTGCGCACTGCGCTTGTTGCCATTGGCGTCGGTGGCGGTCCAGGTGATCAGGCTTTGTCCCAGCGGGAATGTCGCAGGGGCGTTGTTGACCACGGTAACCGGGAAAATGTCGCTGGCCTGGGCGTTGCCGATGTTGACGCTCATGGGCAGGGCAGTGGCTTCGATCACTTTGTCGGTCGGAATGGTCAGGCTGGGCAGCGTGGTGTCACGCACGGTGATGACCATGCTGTCAGAGGCCGAGTGATTGGCCTTGTCAAACGCAGTCACGGTCACAGTGGTGTTGCCCAGTGGGTAATATTGCGGCGTGGGGTTCACGGTTACGCCGTTGAGGGAGCAACTGTCCGCCGCAGTGTAAGCAACATTGTGTTGTGCGCCCTGGGTAGAGGTCGCTTCCACCACCACATCCGCCCCGGCTGATACGGTGGGGGCCTGGTTGTCGACAACGTTGACGATAATGCTGTCGGTGCTGCTGGTGCCGGAGGCATCAGTGACGGTGAGCGTCACGGTATGACTGCCTACGCCGAAGAAGGCGTTAATTGCACTGCCGGAGAGTGTGCCAAACGGACCGCTCCAGCTGTATGTCAGGCTTTGGTTGTCTGGATCATAAGACTGGCTGGCGTCGAGGCTGACATAAGCGCCGCCGTTGCTGCAGGCCTGGTCGATCGGTTGTGTGGCCTTGGCCACGGGCGCGACGTTGGGCGCAGGATCCAGGTGACGGGCGTACACGTCCATCTGGCCATTGGTGTCGCTGCTGTGCAGCGCATCTGAACTGGTGAAGGCGACCACGGTGCCGTCTTTGTTGATGTCGGCCCAATCGACCACGCTTTGCGTACCCTGTTGGCCGTTGACGCCGACGCTGACCAACTGTATTTGCTTGGTAAAGCGGTCGTAGACGAACTGATCGGCGACGCCGTTGCTGTCGCTGGCCACCAGGTTGGAGGCATCCGAGGTAAACGTGACGAAACGGCCATCACCACTGACATGAGGCGACAGGCTGCGACCATTGGGAGCAGCGCTGCCCTGGATGCGCTCAATGTTGCCGGTTTTACGATCCAGCACGAAAACGTCGACAAAGCCGTTGGTGTCGTTGGCAACCACGTCAGTGGCTTGGGAAACGAAGGCAACGATGCGGCCGTCGTAGCTGATGCTAACTTTGCCAGTGTGGCTGTTTTTCATACCAGCCAGGCGCTTGACGCTTTTGTCCAGACGATCGAAAAGGTAGATGTCGTACTGGTCGGCTGGACTTTGGCCGTCCAGGTTGCTGGCGATACTGTTGAACACCACATAGCGGCCATCAGTGCTGATTTCCGGGCTGAGGTTGTCATTGTCGCTGGCCTGGCCAGCGGCATTTTTGCTGATCAGCTCAACGGTACCAGTGACCAGGTCTTTCAGATAAATTTGGCGCTTGTTGTTGGTGTTGGTGCTGACCAGATTGGTGGCCATACTGGCAAAAGCTACGTAGCGGCCGTCGTCGCTGACCACGCCATCGTGACTGTGGGCATTGCTGACCTGGCCACTGGCGTTGGAGCTGACCAGTTTGATCGTGCCGGTTTGCAAGTCGCGCAGATAAACGTCGGTGGTTGCGTTGGTGTCCGCTGGGGCCAGATTGGTGGCAAAACTTTCAAACACCACGTAACGACCGTTGGCGCTGACGCGCGGATCATTGCTGTGGCCGTTGGCGGCCACGCCTTGGGCATTGGTGGCCAACAGGGTGATCTGGCCTGTTTGCGAATTCTTCATCAGCGCGTGGAACAAGATAGTGCCGGTGCCATTGAACAGGCCGCTGGCGGTGGAGGTGAATACCACAATGTTGCCATCGCCGCTGACGTCCGGCACGTTGCTCTTGCCGGCAAAGCTCTGGTTGTTAATCGTGCTGACCCATTCGGTGTGGCTTGCCTGCGCGTTGAAGCAAACCATGGCAATGGCCGCAGCGACGGCGCTGCGTGCAAAAGTTGGCTTACGCATTATTGGTTCCCCCCTTGGCTGTGCAACGGCAGTTCAATGTTCTTGTCGCCAGGCAATTTGCCGTTGAGCAGGAACAAGACTGGCAGTTGTGAACTGAAATACTCCTTGGCCAGTGGGGTATCGGCGGTGAGGTACAGAACTGTTTGCCCCATTGCCGGCAAGTAGCCAACATTAACTGCTTGGTTGCGCTCGTCCAGCGCGAATTCATCGCCACCGGGATAAATCTTCACATTGTGCAAATCACTGCTGCCAACGTTGCTGACAGTAAGGGCCAGGGTGATGGACGAGTACACCCCGTGGTTGCCTGTGGCAACCACACGGTGTGACACTGAAACTTGTTCAACAGCGCCGGCCGATGAAAACGCGAGTAAAGCGAATGTGGCGGTTAACGTCTTGATAGGTTTCATGTCCAAAACTCCTGGCCTGAAATTTCACCGATTACTTAACCTGGGTGGTATAGGAAGCCAACGTGTAGTTAGCGTCACCTGACGCACTAGCAGTGCTAGATGTCATGTTGTAGCTGTAACTGGCGTCGGTAGCGATCCCTACGGTGTTGGTGGTTGTGCCGAGAGTGCCGCTGAATGTGCCAGCAGCAGCTTCCTGCGCCGTTCCACCAAAGGCGAAGTCGGTGATGCCGACGCTGCCGTCCAACGAACCAGAGAACTGGCCGCTGGCGATGTCCAAGGTGCCGCTGGTGCTACTGGCTACCCAATCGAAACCACTGGAAGCGTTGTTGATGCTGCCGCTGAAGGACGTGCTGACCGTGGCGGCGATAAAGTCGATATTCATCGAACCACTGCTTAACACACCGCTGTTGTTGAGGCCGTCGCTAATGGTGCCTGAGCTCAAGTCGTACGTACCGGTGCTGGCAACCAGAACTTCGGGCTGCAACAAGGTTTGCTGTACGGCCAGACCACTGTCGGCGACCACCATTGAGGTAGTGCTGCTGTCGGCAAGGGCGGTGTCGTCAGTACCTGTGCCGGTGCTGGCAAACAACAAATCACCAGGGGCGGCTGGCAGTGATGCAGGCTGGGTGGTGATGTCCTGCACGTAGCCGTATTCACCTGGATCCAGATTGACCTGGCCTACGTTGTTGCTGACGGTGATGCCGCCATCCATGACGCCAACATACAGACCGGCCTGGTTGCCGTTGCAGTTGGTGTCGCACAAGTAAGCGCTAAAGTCGGTACCACGAATTCCAATGGTGCCCACCACGGTGGTAACGCCATAGGATTTTTTGTTGTCGTGGCCGATCTTGCCGGTGATGGAGCGGAAGCCGCCTTTCACCAGGTTGTAAATGCTCTGATCGGTTTGTTTGTTTTTGTCGTACTGGAATTTTTCAATCACAAAACGACTGTTGGGACGCACAGCAATCAAGGTTCCATCTGCCATGCGTAGCTGCACCTGACCACGTTCGCTGGTGACAATGGTGTCGCCAGAGTTGAACAGGGCTCCCTGTTTCATTTCCACACTGCGGCCATCTGCAGATTCAATGTGCGCCTTGCCCAACACGAAAATGGCTTTGCCTGCTTCGGCAAACGCGTTAATGGGCAGAGCAATAATGCTCAGGATCATGGTGTGGCGAATAATCTCTTTGTAGGACAACATGGGTCACCTCCTTAGATGATTTGGTGACTGATAAAAACCATCGCCTGATTGCGATCGTAGTCGTACAGGTCGACACTGGATTGATTGCGCATAATGGTCAGGCTGGGGCCTGCAGTCCATTTAGCGCCTAACTTGTAGTTCAAACGCAGTGACGCTCCTACATTGTTATCGTTCCGATCGATGCCAAAAAACGTGCTGTCGTACACACTTTGGACATAATTGATCGAGGCGATTGTGTTGGTTTTGCCCTGATTCCACATAAAACCTAGTTGGGCTGCGTTAAATTGGCGGCTATAGGGGGACTGGTTGTCGATGGGGCGATCCTGACCAGTCAGTAAGGCCACGTTGCCGCTCAGGCTTCCCAATTGATAGGCGTAGCGCAGCCCACCGCTGTGCTGCTGGATGTTGCGAATGGCGTATTTGTCGTCATAACGGGTTTGGCCGGTTTTGACCGTCAGGGTCAGCGAGCCGGTGTCCAGGGTGTAGGCGTGGTTGAACTGTACGCTGGCCTGGCGGTTGTTTAGCTGTTGATCCACCTCGGTATGCATGGCTTGCAACACCCACTGCTCCTGGCTGCGACGGCTGGACTGATAGTTCAAACTGTTGGTGAGGCTGACGCTGTCGGTGTTGACGAAGCTGGCATCGCTAAATTCCTGGTGGAAAAACTGCGCAGAGGTTTCATTGCGCCATTTTTTGCTCAGGGGTAATGCCGCAGCGGCGCTGAGGAGCAGGCTGCTGGTATCCGAGGCGGTTGCCTGGCTATTGGTTGACAAATTGGCGCCCAGGAATTGGTCAATGTCAGTGGCGCTGTTGGCGTTGCTGTCGCGGCCTGCGCCCATCGATACCACCAGGGCGAAGTCTCGCTGTTGCTGACGTATGCCGTAATTGATTTGCCGCATGTACTGTTGGGCAATGTGGTACAGGGACGGATCGCGGGACACTGGCAGTTGGGTTAATTCGGTTTTAGCTTGGCGGAATTCGCCCAGTTCGATATAGGCACGCACCAAGGCCAGGCGGGCGTCAGTATCGTCAGGCTGGGTCAGTACGACCCGTTCGAGGGCGAAAACGGCTAAATTGGGTTTGTTGGCGGCCAGTGCTGCCTGGCCCAGCAGACGATCGTATTGAGGGTCGCCGGCATCGGCTGCCATGGTCTCTTCTAATAGTGCCAGCGCTTGCACGGGGCGGTGTTGGGCCAGTAGCGTGTTTGCTTGTGCCAATTGTGGAGAGTCAACCGCATGCGCGGTGGAACTCAGCAATAGCAAGAGTGTTGGCGCCAAGACCTGTATTCTAACCGTGATCATCATTCCCCCAGCAATCATATAGTTAAAGCGTTGGGCAATCTTGCAACGCCTCGGCATTCTTAGCGATCAATAACCTTGGTTTTGTAGATGTACGATGTCTAGCGAGTCACACTTTGGAGCGTTTCTATGACCGAGGTCTCACAAATTGCGGGCTTGAGACACAGTAACCACTGAACTAAAGGTTTTTGTCAGGTGTGCGCTATTGGTCTAACAAATAAGTTGTTTTTCTATGGAAATAACCCCAAAAAGCCCCGAAAAAGTATGACAATTTGGTTCGTGATTCTGTTGAGTACGACAGCGGTGGTCATGTTAGTGACGGTACCAGCACAACTCTATACTGTTGTTTGCAGTGTGGCGGCGTTGGCGGCGTGGGCGGCGGTTTATTATCGGGGTATTGGGCAGCGAGACAAACGGTTGGCTGAATTGCAGGCACAGCTGGTTGCTCACAAGGAAGAACCGATTTGCAATCAGGTGATGCGGGAAGCCATGCCGTTGATTGTTCAAACCAATCAGGCGGTGGATAAGGATTTGTTGCGGGCTCGCGAATTGTTGTCTGAGGCGGTAGGTGGGTTACAGGCCAGTTTTCGTGGTCTTAGTGCTCAGGCGGAAAGCCAGGTGAGTCTGGTCACGGAACTGGTACAAAAAAGTGCACCGGATTCGGTGGCTGATGGCAAGTCCATTAGTTTTAGCCAGTTTGCCGAAGAAACCAATGACGTGCTGGAAGTGTTTGTCGAGCAAATCGTTTCCAGCAGTAAGGACAGCATGGATATTGTCCATGCGGTGAATGATTTGTCGGCGAAAATGGCACACGTTGTAAAGTTGATCGGCGGTGTTCAATCGATTGCCGATCAGACCAACTTGCTGGCATTGAATGCGGCGATTGAAGCCGCACGAGCCGGAGAGGCGGGACGGGGATTTGCGGTGGTGGCTGACGAGGTGCGTGCCTTGTCACAGAGTTCCAACCGGTTTGGCGGTGAAATCCGCCAGGTGGTTGATCAGGCCATGCGTGATATTGCCCAGGTTCAACAGACGACCAGCAAGATTGCCTCAAAAGATATGACGTTTGCCATTACCTCGAAAGAACGGGTGGATCACATGCTGACTGAGGTAAGCACACTCAATCAGTTTATTTCAGAACGTTTGACCCGGGTGTCGGGGATGTCCAGTGAAATTGGCCAAAATGTGAATGATGCTGTGCGTGCTATGCAATTTGAGGATGTGGTGCGGCAACTGTTGGAGTACGTCGAAAGCCGGGTGTCGGTAGTATCTTCGTTACTGAATGATGTGGCTGCGGTGAGTTCGCACGAGGAAAAAGAGCAAATCCTGCAACGCTTGGCGCAGGAGAAAAAACAGCTGGCTGAAACGCGCAAGGGCGACCATTTTGTAAAGGTTCAGCAGACATCCATGGATCAAGGCGAAGTGGAACTGTTTTAGCTTCAGCAGTCATATTTTTTTTACAGTATATTCGTCATGTTATCTGCCGATACTGGTACAGACTCCATTTTTTACATTTAAACAACCAGGAGAGGAACGTATGCCTGTAGTAAGCAAGTTGGAGGGAAACAACGTAACGGTGACCATCCGTGGACGTTTTGACTTTAACGATCACACCTCATTCCGTGAGGCCTACCGCGATGCGCCACCCAGCGCAAATTACATCGTCGATATGGCGGATACCGAATATATGGACAGCTCTGCATTGGGCATGCTGTTGCTGTTGCGCGAACATGCGGGTGGTGATGATTCACGTATTACGATTTCTAGTTGCAGACCGGAAATAAAGAAAATACTGACGATTGCCAATTTCCAGAAATTATTTAACGTTAAATAATATCGCCCGGTTGGCATGAAGATTCTTATCGTCGATGATGAAAATACCAATTGCTTGGTGCTCAAAGGCATGTTGGAAAAAGACGGTCACAGTGTGATCGTCGCCGAGGATGGAGCGCAGGCAGTGGAGCGTTTTCGTGAAAACTCTCCTGAAATGGTGCTGATGGACATTATGATGCCTGTCATGGATGGCTATGAGGCGACGAAAATCATCAAGTCAATTTGCGGTGACGCTTTTGTCCCAGTCATTTTTCTCACGGCTCTGAGCGGTGAAGATGCCATGGTCAGTTGTATTGAACATGGTGGCGACGATTTCCTGCGCAAACCCTACGATAGAAATATCCTTCAGGCGAAAATCTCCGCCTTGTCTCGTATTCGTGAACTGTACAATACTGTTCACAAGCAAAATCTGGAGTTGCAGGCATTTCAGGAACACACCATACGCGAACATGAGGTGGCAGAAAAAATTTTCGAAAATGTCATGGTGTATGGCAAAAATCGCAAGGTTGAATGCGCCCAAACACTACGTCAATCCGCAGAAGCATTTAACGGCGACCTGGTGTTGGCTGCGGGTAATCCATCGGGTGGGGTTAATGTACTGGTAGGCGATTTTACCGGTCATGGTTTGGCTGCGGCGATTGGTGCACTACCCGTGTCCGATGTGTTTTACAAAATGACCAATAAGGGTTTTTCCATTGGTGAAATTGTGCCGGAGATTAACAGCAAGCTCCGCGATTTATTGCCGGCCGGCCGCTTTTTGGCAGTATGTTTATTGGAAGTGGATGCCGATTGTCGGCGATTACAAGTGTGGAATGGCGGTTTGCCTGATGTGTTGATTACGCGCGGCAATGAAGGAATTGTGCAGCGCATCGAATCCAATCAATTACCGCTGGGTGTGCAGCCAACAGCTTCGCTCTGCAGGGAGCCAGATGTACTGCAGATTGCGCCAGGTGATCGGGTGCATGTGTATTCCGATGGTGTGATTGAGGCGGTGAATGAGGCTGGGGTAATGTATGGTCAGGAGCAACTGGAAGCCCTGATTGAGCGTCCACAAACAAATTACGCAAGTGAATTGCAGGCTGAATTGGCGAGCTTTCGCGGTTTGGCACCGCAGGCCGATGACGTGACGTATACCTGCATCCATTGTGAACCGGAAAAAATGAATGCTAGTGAAAACAGTTCTCCCCATAGGTTGCGGCCGATGTCAGCCTGGAAAACCAGTATGGAGTTGGGGCACGATGCATTGCGTGACACCGATCCACTGCCGATTTTGTTGCAAATGGTGGCAGAGCTGCAGGGGCAATCCTCACATCGCGTGCATTTGTTTACCATTTTGTCAGAATTGTTTAACAATGCGCTCGAGCATGGCGTGTTGGGTTTGACCTCGGGGATGAAAAATTCCGAAGAAGGCTTTGCGCACTATTATGAAGAACGTGAAAAGCGTTTGCGCAACCTGAAAGAAGGGGCTATCCGGATCGAGTTGAAGAATATTCCGGTTGAAATGGGGGGATACCTGGAAATCCTGGTGTGGGACTCAGGTAAGGGGTTTAATGAGCACGAACTGAATCTTGCTGAGGGTGACGGCACCATTATGGCAGGCAGGGGGTTGGCGCTGGTTGCTGCGCTGTGTAGTAAGTTGGAATTTTCTCAAGCTGGTAATGCAGTTAAGGCCACATATCTGTGGAAAAATAGTTAGTCTTTGTCTCATCTCATTGAATATCTTGTCATTTCCTATTTTCATCCTAGAAATCTAGCCATATAGCTGCCTAAATGTCGTCGATAAGGCGACAATTTCAATGCTTTTACATATAATCTGGCGCTTTCTGCAGACCACAGAAGGCCCGGGGGGAATTTTGAAAATTTTGGTAGCTGATGACCATGGCTTGGTTCGGGAAGGCATTAAGCTTACCCTGGGGAAGTTGTCCCGCGAGGTCGAAATCATTGAGGCGACCAGTGGTGACGAAGTTTTACAGCAGATGCAACAAAACAGGGATGTGGACCTGCTGGTGCTGGATTTGTTCATGCCACAAACCGATGGATTTGCCTTGCTGGCGTTGCTTTGCAAAAACTTTCCTGACTTGCTGGTCGTGATTCTGTCGGCATCTGAAGATGTACATCATGTGCGCAAGGCAATCGATTGGGGCGCGTCGGGCTATATTCCAAAATCCGCATCCGAAGGCGAAATGCTGGCGGCGCTAGAGGAAGTGTTGCAGGGGGGCATTTATGTGCCCACGCAGACTTATTCCAGTGGTGTTGTCACAATTTCACACGGTGCAGCCAAGCATGATCTGCATTTTACCGGGCGACAAAAACAGGTGCTGGGCTTGTTGGGCGAAGGGCGAACCAACAAAGAAATCGCTAATTCTCTCGGTCTTTCAGAATACACCATCAAAATTCATGTCACCGCGATATTGAAATTGCTAGGTGCCACCAATCGAACCCAGGCTGTTATCGAAGCCAAACGGCTGGGGTTGTTACCCATCTCTGTGTAGTGTTAGTTATGCTTGTCGCAAATCCGATGCGTAGAGGTTAATGTGTTTTGTAAACGGTTTAATGCGCTCAACGGATTTGTCGCGCTTTCCCTGTCGCTGACAGGCATGCCTGTTTTGGCAATGGAAAACTCTCCCATCCATGAAATGGCGTTTGCCGGCGAGAGTGGTTTTCTTGCAGCGATGCCTGTCGTGTTGACGGCGACACGAATTTCTCAACCTGTGACTGAAACTCCCGCGTCAATGACGATTATTGATCGCGATATGATTCGTGCGTCAGGTTTTCGAGAGTTGGTGGATGTATTGCGTTTGGTGCCAGGCTTTCAAGTGGCGCATGGCAGTGGGAATTATTTTGTGCCGACCTATCACGGTTTGGTGGATGATTTTCCGCGGAGAATGCTGGTTCAGGTTGACGGTCGTTCGGTTTATCTGCCCATGCTTTCCAGCGTCGATTGGAATTACTTGGGTGTGGCGCTGGACGATATTGAGCGCATCGAAGTGGTGCGTGGATCAAATAACTCAGTCAATGGTTCCAACGCATTTTTAGGCGTAATCAATATTGTTACCCGTCAACCATTTCAGGATCCAGGGACCACGGTTGAAGTAGTTTCTGGCTCGCTGTATGCCGGTAACGTTCGTCAAGGATTGAGAAATCAAAGTGCAGATCAGACCTGGCGAGCGTTGGATGCACGGGAAATTTTCGTGCGGCAAGGTATTTTTGTGCGCAACTGGGACATGCGAGTGTCAGCCAGTTATCGTGAAGATCAGGGATTTTCCGGTGTGCATGACAGTAAATATATTCGCAATGTTTTTACTCGCGCGGTGGGGGATTTAGGAAATCATAGCCAGTTAGACGTGCAATTGGGGGTTAGTGAAGGGCGAACTGGCGTTGGCTATGAAAATGATCCCATGGATATCGGAAACCCGGTGCGCGATGTATCCACTCGAATGAATTATCAATCATTGGCGTGGAGTCGGGCGTTGACTGGTGGTGATGAACTCACTGTTCATGCTTACCACAATTACTACTATCAAAATGATACGCATATCTATGGGAAACTTTCGCAGGCGCTGAGTCATGAGCTGGGAACGCCAATGACCTCGGCAGATGTGGATATCATTTTTCCGGGAATCACGGATAAAAATATGATTGTTGGATACCTGGATGGTGAGGCAGAGCGCTACGACGTTGAGGCACAACGATTGTTACGGGCCAGTCAGGCATATGAGCTGGTGCTTGGAGCTGGGGTTAGGCAGGACAGTTATCGCAGTCAGTTAATGTTGACGAGTGACAAAACTATTTATGATCTGAGTGTTCGTTTGTTTGCCAATGTGAATTTGCATGTTGGCGATTCTATGCATGTCAATGTTGGTAACATGGTGGAGCATAACGATATTGTTGGTGCATTTTACTCCTCTCGCCTGGGGATGAATTATTCGTTAACGGATACCCGCGCTGTGCGCATGAGTTTTTCTCATAGTGAGCGTTCCCCGTCTCTGCTCGAAGCCAATGTGCTCCACAGTATAGTTCTTGAAGATGGTCAGGTTATTACTGTTAATCGCGTTGCTGCGGACGATGCCCGGACTGAAAAGCTCGGTACGATTGAAGTCGGGTTTGTGGAAAAATTTGAACGCTTAAATACAACGCTGGATGTCAAATTGTTCCGCGAACAGTTGCGCGATGCCATTTTTGATGCAACAGATCACGGTTATGCTGATCGTCCCGTCATTGTTGATAGTGGGGCGCTGAATAACAATAGTCCAAGTGGTGTGGCCGATGCGCCCGTAGATAACTTTCCGTTTGTATACCTTAATGGCGTAGATGCGAACCTGAATGGTGTGGAAGTGCAATTGCAGTATCGACCCCAGCGACATACCTTTGTTGGGTTGCAGTACAGTTATATCGATCCAGAAGCCACCCAGTTGCGTTTTATTAACTATCAGGGCGTGACTGCAAAAAATAAATTTCGTGATGTGAGTAATGGTGTCCCCTATCATACCTCCAGTTTGTTGGCCAGCTACCAGTTTCGCAATAAATGGGAACTGAGTGGTGGTGTGTATCGTATTACTGAAATGCGCTGGTTTGGGGATGGTGATCTTCTTCCCGCCTATCGTCGTATTGATGCCCGTTTAGGAAAAACGTTCAAAATAGATAATTTAAAAGCCAGGGTGGCGTTGGTTGTGCAAAACCTTGAGAAGGATTACGAGGAGTTTAGAGTGGAAAATAAATTTGGACAGCACGCGTATCTTCAGGGAAATTTTTCCTTTTAGTGTGCCGGAGTAGTTGATGTGAAGCGCGCGATATCGCAGCTTGTTTGGCTGTTGATGCTTTTGACGACAAACGTACTGGCTGACCAGGGGCAGACGGTCATTGTGATGTCGTTGCGAAGTCCTGCCTATGAGCAGGTTGCGCAACTGTTGACTGAAAATATGCAGTCGTATCAACGCCGGGTTGAGACGGTGACTCTGGAAAAATGGTCAGCGGAAGCATTGGGCGGCGCGGAAAATTACATTGCTATCGGAGGCCAGGCAACTCAATCCGTGTTGGAGCGTGCGCCAGGCAAGTTATTATTGTCAGTGATGATTACGCGATCTGCGTATCAGGTAATGCAGGCCAGACATGGGCATTTCAGTGCGATTTACGTCGATCAATCGCCGCAGCGGGTGATGGCGCTGGCCAAAGTGTTGTTGCCAGAGAAGAAAAACATAGGCTTGTTAGCCGGAAACAAAGAAAACTCTGTTGAGCCATCGTACCAGCAGGCTGCAATCCAATTAGGGATTCGTGCTGAATCCGCATTCATCGCTAGAGAGGATGTCGCCGCTACGGCGATTAATCAATTGCTGGAAGATAGTGAAGGCATTGTGGCGTTGCCGGATGCACTGGTGATGCAATCCAATACTGCCAAGTGGTTGTTGTATATGGCCTATCAGCAAAACGTTCCGGTCATTGGTTTTTCGCAGGCCTATGTGAAGGCTGGTGCATTGGCGGCGGTGTACTCATCCCCTGATGACTTGTCACGACAGGCCAATGAATGGCTGACCGGATATTTTCAAAAAAATATTCCAATGAGAGGCCGGGGAAGTTATCCGAAATATTATGATGTTGCTATAAATCGCTGGGTTGCGAAATCGATGTTACTTGATGTTCCCGATTCGGACGAGATTCTTCGGAGAATTGATCAACAAAGTCCGAGGGGGCAGCAATGAATTTGCGTGTCCGTCTGGTGATGTTGGCGGTGTTGCCAGTGCTGCTGGTAACGTTGATATTGGGTTTCTACATTGCATCTTCACGTATCGATGATGTTCGTAATGAGCTGGATGCGCGTGGAAAAATTCTGGTGAAAAGTTTGTTGCCGGTGGCGGAATATGGTTTGTTCACCGGAAATGAAAATATATTGCGCAATGCATGCGAAGCAACGTTGCGTGAGGATGACGTTTTGTCTGTGGCGGTGACTGACGCCAAGGGTGAATTTGTTTGGCATTCCTATCGGGACAATTTTATCGGTCGCCCGGCAGAGAGTGATGGAAAATTGTTGTATTTTCGTCAGGAGATCTATCGAACAGGTATGCAGGTGAGCGATTTCGCCGAAGAGCATCATTCGAGTGGCGATGCCCCGGCGCTCACGATGGGGTGGGTAGAGGTGGTGCTGTCCAAGGAGGCCAGTATTGAGCGCCAGCAAAACGAGTGGTTGAATGCGCTGGCGATTATGTTGGTAGGATTGTTTGCCAGTTTGATGCTGGGATTGCGCATGGGGCAAGGGGTGGCGATGCCGCTGATGGCCCTGACTCGCTCGGTTAAGCGCATGGAGCGTGGTGAATCCGATATTCGGGTAAAAGAAGATGCGTCTGGGGAACTGCTGAGTTTGCAGACGGGCTTTAATTCAATGGTGGATTCACTGCAAAAAGCCCATTCCGAATTGCAAAATCGTGTGCAGGAGGCAACTCGTGAACTGCAGCAAACACTGCAGGACATGGAAGGAAAAAATATCGAGCTTGAAAATGCGCGTCGCCAGGCGATGCTGGCTAGTATGGCGAAGACGGATTTCCTGGCAAAAATGAGTCACGAAATCCGCACGCCAGTGAATGCCATTCTTGGGTTCACCCGCCTGCTGAAAAAGAACCTTCGTGAAAAAGATCAAAATGCCGAATATGCTCAGACGGCAACTCGTGCGGCAGAGCAGTTGCTATTTATCATCAATGATATTTTGGACTTTTCCAAATTGGAATTCGGTGATGTGAAGTTGGAGAACATCGATTTTGATATTCGCGACAGTCTGGAAGATGCGATCAGTATGTGTTGTCCGCTGGTGCATGAAAAAGGTTTGGAATTGGTATTGCTGATAGATTCGGATGTGCCCGTGAAAGTGACGGGAGATCCGATGCGCCTGAATCAAATATTCTCTAATCTGCTGAATAACGCGGTGAAATTTACCAGCAAGGGTGGCGTTACTGCGCAGTTGTCACTGATGGAAAATGGTACAGACTATGTGTCGGTTCGGGTGGAAGTTCGTGACACAGGCATTGGCTTAAATCCTGTTGAACAGCGAGGTCTGTTTAAGGCGTTTTCTCAGGCCGACAATACGATTACCCGTCGCTTTGGAGGAACTGGTTTGGGATTATCGATCGCTCGTCGTTTTGTTGAGCTGATGGATGGTTCGATTGGCGTTACCAGTGAGCCAGGCATGGGAGCAACATTCTGGTTTGAAGTGCGATTAGGCAAGCAGAAAAATGTCTTGCCGGATGATGTTTCGCCGATATTTGCCGGCCGCAATGCGGTGGTTTATGACGCACATCCCGTGGCGCGACGTTCGCTGCGAAATACCTTGGTTGGTTGGCAAATGCGGGTGCTTAATACTGGTGATGTTACAAAGCTCGAACACATGCTTGTTAATTCGGTGGACTTGCTGTTGTTGGGTTTGAATTCGGAAGAGGCTCAATCGCGCTCGTTGCAGTCGATGATCAGTCGCGTGCGCGAGGTTTATGCTGGCCCGATATTGCTGTTGCCTAATGTTGAGGAATTTTCATTACCTGCGCCGTTGAATTCGGACAATCACTTGATGGTTGTTTCCAAACCTGCGCGTCGTATGAGTATTTACCGTTGCGTTTCGCAATTGCTTAATGGTGAAGGGGAGGTCAATTATGCTGATGGTGTTGCAGAGGTTGGGCATGATCTTCCCATGGAGAACTTCCGTGTTTTAGTGGCCGATGATAATGATTTCAATCTGATGCTGGTGTCCACGCTGTTGAAGCAGCGCTCGGTGCAGGTGATTGAGGCAAGAAATGGCGCTGAGGCGGTGCAAAAATTCGGCACTGAGGACGTGGATGTGGTGTTGTTGGATGTTCACATGCCTGGTGTGGATGGTATCGAAGCCTGTCGACAGATGCGGCAAAATTTTCCGCAGAAAAGAGTGCCGATCATTGCACTGACGGCTGATGTTTTTGCCGATCATGAGCAGCGTTTGTTGCGCGCAGGTGCGGATGATATTTTATTTAAACCGATCACTGAACAGCAATTGTGGAAAACCCTGGGGAAATGGTTGGCCTTGGATAGATTGAAAGCCGGTTCGGCAGAACAAACATTTGTGATGGCACAGCAGGTCAATGTTCCGGCAAGTTTGTTGCCTCAGTTGAAGCAGGAGTTGCCGCTGCATATTTCTCAAGCGATTGAAGCTTGCGAGCGGGAAGACATGGCTGCAGTGCATTCGAGTGTGCATAAGCTAAATGGTTTGGCGGGTTACTTCCGCTTACAGTCATTGCATGCCGAGATAAAGTCGCTGGAGCTGGATTTGTTGCAAATGAAGTATGACAACCTGTCAGCACGCTTATCGGCGGCCAAAGAAAATATCGCAGTACTGCTGACCGAAATGAGCGCGGAAAACAGTTAGTTTCCCGCGCGTTCCAGTTATTCGCCTAACGGCAGTTCATAGGGCTGAGGTAGCAAGGTGCACGCCTCGCCTTCGATGCTGTGTAAACGCAAATCGGCCTGGCAGCTTTTTATCTGCATGACGGCGAGAAAATCCTGGCCCCCTTGTTCGTTGGTTGCCGCACGAACTATTTCACCAATGCTTTGAGTATTGTCACTGTTGTGTTCAAACAATTTGTCGCCAGTCTGAACGGCGGTGCTGCTGGTGCGAAGCAGGTACATGCGCTTTTTTTGTTTTCCCAGGTAATGGGTGCGCGCCACGATCTCCTGGCCGGTGTAGCAGCCTTTGTTGAAGCTGATGCCGCCGATCAGATCCAGGTTGGCCATTTGTGGTACAAACGCTTCCAGTGTGGTTTGATAAATGTCCGGTTGACCTGCACGGATTTCCGCTAGCTCCCATTGTTGTTCGGCGGCAGGGGATAAATGCGGCGTTAGCTGTGACCAGATGGTTTGCGCCTGATCCACAGGAACGAACAGTTCAAAGCGCGGCGATGCTCCCGCTGCGCGCAGAATCAGGATGCCTTGATGCTCCTGAAAACCACGCTCATCTGTTGGCGCAGGTAGGCCGGCGTGCTGCAGTTCGCTGGTGCTGCCAATGATTCCCAGGTGGACAAATTGCTCGCTGACATCGTCAATGACCACCGCTGAGCGCATCACAAACATTCGCAGTCGTTTGATGACTTGCGCAGCAATTTCGCCAGGGAGTCGCAGATAGAAATTTTCCTGGTGTTTGAAAAGAACAAAACAGCTGTACATCCGCCCTTTGGGGCTGTTGTAGCTGCTCAGTTGGCTGTTGCTGCCGTTAAGCTGGCGGACATCGTTACTGAATTGGCCCTGCATGAACGTAGCGGCGTCAGCACCGGAGATGCGGAATAACTGCCAGCGGTTGAGGGGGCAAATGCCCGCTTGACCAGTGGCGGATTCGAAACCGACGACCTGATCCTGCTCAATTTTTGCACCTTGCTGTTTTAGAAAGGTTTGCCATGCCTGTATCATACTGAAAATTACCTGCGATGTTTAAACTCTAAAATTGTAATCAATTTCCGGGGAGTTAAATACCATGTTATGTGCATGGCGACTGCTCGGTATAGAACTTGCTGAATTGTGGGTTAATTGGCGCTTACAGAAAATTCGCGATCATTGAGCTGAGTGAACGATAAAATGGAAACTTTACGCAAGCCCCCTCGACCCAAGCATCTGGATCTCACCAAGATCAGATTGCCCATCACGGGAGTTGTCTCGATTTTGCACCGCATTTCAGGGGTGTTATTGTTGCTGGCGCTGCCGTTTTTCATTTATCTATTGCAATTGTCGGTGAGCAATAGCGCGGGCTATGCCCAGGCGGAGGCGATTTTGTCGCATCCCTTGGGCAAGGTGGTGACGGTATTGTTGTGCTGGGCGATAGCACATCATTTTTTTGCGGGTATACGGTTTCTGTTATTTGATTTGGATGTTGCGACGTCCAAGGCTTCGGCACGGCGAGCGGCCGGCTGGGTGCTGGTTGCTGAGGTTGTGATTGTGGCATTACTGGTCATTGGGGTGGTGTTATGAGCTGGCGCGCTGGGGGTGTTCGGCCGTTCGTGTTGCAACGTGTCAGTGCGGTTTATCTGGCATTTTTCATCGTGGCATTTGCGGTGTGTATGCTGGTGGTTCGGCCGACGGATTACATCGCCTGGATGGCATTTTTGCAACAGCCGGTGATTGTGGTTGGGGTGGCATTGTTTTGGTTGGCGGCAATCAGCCATGCCTGGGTAGGAGGCCGCGACGTGATCATGGATTATGTGCATCCCGATGGGTTGCGCGTCGCGTTGTTGAGTCTGCTGGGCATGTTTTTATTGGCCATGTTGATCTGGGTTTTACGCATACTATTGGTGATCTAATCCATGAATATTCCAAGACGTCGATTTGATGCCCTTGTGATTGGCGCCGGTGGTGCTGGTATGCGGGCCGCGTTGCAGCTTGCACAGGCCGAGGCCAATGTGGCGGTGGTTTCCAAGGTCTTTCCTACCCGGTCGCACACGGTGGCGGCACAGGGCGGAGTCAATGCTGCGCTGGCCAACGTGCTGCCGGATAACTGGCATTGGCACATGTACGACACTATCAAAGGTGGCGATTATCTGGCTGATCAGGACGCAGTGGAGTACATGTGTCGGGCGGCTTCGCATCTGGTGTATGAACTGGAACATGCCGGCGTGCCGTTTTCACGTCTGGACAATGGCAAAATTTATCAGCGTCCGTTTGGCGGTCAGAGCCAGAATTTTGGTGGCGCACAGGCGGCACGGACGTGTGCGGCGGCAGACCGTACCGGTCATGCGATTTTACATTCTCTGTATCAGCAAAATCTGCGCGCCAAGACGCATTTTTTTGACGAATATTTTTCCATCGATTTGTTGCGTGATAAAGACGGCGCCATTCTGGGGGCGCTGGTGATGGAAATTGAAACCGGTGAGCCGCTGATTATCGAGGCCAAGACCACGTTGCTGGCCACCGGCGGTGCGGGGCGAATTTATCGCACCAACACCAATGCCAAAATTAACACCGGTGACGGTATGGCCATGGCGCTGCGCGCCGGTGTGCCGTTGCAGGACATGGAGTTTTTTCAGTTTCATCCCACCGGCATTGCCGGCAAAGGTATGTTGATCACCGAAGGTGCGCGTGGCGAAGGCGGTTATCTGCTGAACAAAGATGGCGAACGCTTTATGGAGCGTTATGCGCCCAATGCCAAAGATCTGGCCAGTCGCGATGTGGTCAGTCGTGCGATTTACACTGAGGTAAAAGAAGGTCGTGGCTGTGGTCCCAATGCGGATCATGTGCTGCTAAAGCTGGATCATTTGGGCAAAGAGGTTGTGCACAAACGCCTGCCGGGGATTTCCGAAACGGCGCGGACGTTTGTCGGCATTGACCCCGCTGAGGCACCGATTCCGATTTATCCTACTGCGCATTACACCATGGGGGGCATTCCGACCAATCGTTTTGGTCAGGTGGTGGTACCGTTTGGTAGTGTTGCCGAAGAACCCGTGCCTGGTTTGTATGCCATCGGTGAATGTGCATGCGTGTCAGTGCATGGCGCGAATCGCCTGGGCGGTAATTCGCTGCTGGACATCATCGTGTTTGGTCGTGCCGCAGGAAATCACATTGTCGAGTTTTTAGAAGATCATCGCTATCACCGTCCGCTGAATCAGGACAGTGTGGATCAGGCCATGGCACGCCTTACCCGTTGGGATCAAAAAGGCGATGGCGAGACAGTTGGTGGCTTGCGCGCGCAATTGCAAAAGGAAATGGAAGATCACTGCGGCGTGTTCCGCACCGAGGATATTCTCGCCGAAGGCGTTCGCCGCGTGCAGGCCCTGCGCGATCGGATGAAGGATGTGCGTCTGCAGGATCACAGTCGGATTTTCAATACCTCGCGCATAGAGGCGCTGGAGCTGGAAAACTTGATGGAAGTGGCGCTGGCGACGGTGCATTCTGCGCTGTACCGCAAGGAAAGTCGCGGCGCACACAGCCGGGTGGATTTCCCTACGCGTGATGACAAAAACTGGATGAAACACAGCCTGTATTTTATGGACGGACAGCGGATGAGCTACAAACCTGTGCGCACCCAGCCGCTAACGGTGGAAAGTTTTCCACCTAAAGAACGTGTGTACTAGACCCTGCCGAACAGACAAAGGAGTGACGATGCGCTTTTCCATCTATCGCTACAATCCAGAAACTGACAAAGAACCCTACATGCAGGACTTTGAACTGGATGATGCCGAGGTTCCACCCGGCACGATGTTGCTGGAAGTATTGAACAAGATCAAACTCAAGGATGAAACCCTGGGTTTTCGCAGCTCTTGCGGTGAAGGGGTGTGTGGTTCGGACGGGATGAACGTCAATGGTCGTAATCGCTTGTCGTGCATCACCCAGGTCAGTGAACTAGGTAATCATGTGGAAATCCGTCCACTGCCAGGAATGCCGGTGATTCGCGATTTGATTGTGGATCTGAGTCAGTTTTTCCATCAGTACAAATCGGTCAAACCCTATTTGATCACCCATGATGCGGAGCCTGAAATCGAGCGTCTGCAAAGTCCGGAAGACCGTGACAAGCTCGATGGCTTGTACGAGTGCATTCTGTGTGCGTGTTGCTCGACTTCGTGCCCGTCATTCTGGTGGAATCCGGACAAATTCCGTGGGCCGGCGGCATTGTTGCAGGCGGCGCGTTTTCTTGAGGACAGTCGCGATCAGGCAACGTCTGAGCGTCTGACCGAACTGGAAGGACCATACCGTTTGTTCCGCTGTCACACCATCATGAATTGCACCGATGTTTGTCCCAAAGGGCTCAATCCCAGCAAGGCGATCGGTGAAATCAAAAAGAAAATGGTTAAGCACATCATCTGATGGATACGATTATCGACGAACCAATGCTGTTATCGCCCGGCCGTCTGCGCTGGGCTTGTCGCCGCGGCATGCTGGAGCTGGACATTCTGCTGGAGAGTTTTTTGGAGAAGGGCTATGCTCGGCTGAGCATGGAGCAAAAGCTGGTTTTTCAGCAATTGCTGGATTTTCCTGACCAGGAACTGTTGGAATTGTGCCTGGGGAAAGTCCAGGCCGAATCCGACGAGTTACAGGATGTCATCGAAAAAATACGCCTCGCCGTTAAGTCTTGAGTTAACGCCTTCCAGGTTTTTATTCTCCCTGTTCGCTGGTTTGCATTTGCTGGCGATGGGGGTGATTTGGCCAACTACCTTGTCGTTGTCGATCAAAATACTGCTGAGCGCCGGCTTGTTGCTCAGCGGGGTTTATTGCGCGCTGAATTATGGGCTACGCCGATTTCCTTGGTCGGTGCGGGCATTGACCTGGGACGAGCATGATCAATGGTGGCTGTTGCGGCGTGATGGTCAGCGGCTGGCGGCCACTCTGGCCAACGACAGCCTGGTTCATCCTGGCTTGTTAATTTTGAATTTCTGCGTGGAGACGAAGCGCCTGCGTCATGTGGCGTTGATCATCGGCAAGCGTGAAGACGATGTTCAACGACGTTTGCGAGTGCGCTTGCGTTTGGCTGCGGTGCAAACACTCTCGCCGGATCAGGTTTGATCCGGTGTAAGTATGGTCGGGCAGGCTTGGGCGGGGTCGGTGTCCAGGTAATCCAGGGTGTAATGCAGACCGCGACTTTCTTTGCGTTCGCGGGCGCAGCGAATGATCAGTTCGGCGACCAGCAGCAGGTTACGCAATTCCAGTAAATCGTTGGTGACGCGGAAATTACCGTAATAATCGGCCACTTCCTGTTTGATCAAATCCACCCGTCGCTGCGCCCATTGCAGACGTTTGTTGCTGCGGACAATGCCAACGTAGTCCCACATACAGCGACGCAGTTCATCCCAGTTGTGGGCGATGGAAATTTCTTCGTCCGAGTCCGTGACTTGGCTTTCGTCCCACTCGGGCAGCGGTGCCGGCATGGGGCGATGTTGCAGGTTTTGTACAATGTCGTCAGCGGCGGCAAAACCAAACACAATACACTCCAGCAGTGAGTTGCTGGCTAGACGGTTGGCACCGTGCAGTCCGCTGTAGGCTACTTCGCCGATGGCGTACAAGCCGGCAATGTCGGTGCGGCCGTGCAAGTCGGCGACGACGCCACCGCAGGTGTAATGCGCTGCGGGTACGACGGGCAGGGCTTCCTTGGTCATGTCGTAACCGAATTCCAGGCAGCGCTGATAAATATTGGGGAAATGTCCCTGAATGAATTCTGTCGATTTGTAGCTGATGTCCAGCAGCACATAGTCGACCCCGACGCGCTTCATTTCGTGGTCGATGGCGCGGGCGACGATGTCGCGCGGGGCCAGTTCGCCCTGAGCATCGTACTTGTGCATGAACGGTTTACCATTGGGTAGCCGCAGTTTGCCACCTTCGCCGCGAATGGCTTCGGTGATCAAAAAGCTCTTGGCCTTGGGATGGTACAGGCAGGTCGGGTGGAACTGGATGAACTCCATGTTGGCGACGCGACAGCCGGCGCGCCAGGCAAGGGCTACGCCGTCGCCAGTGGAAACGTCGGGATTGGAGGTGTACAGATACACCTTGCTGGCCCCGCCGGTGGCGAGAATCACATTGCGTGCGCGGAAGACCTGGACGACTTGCTGGTCTTTGTCTAGAACGTAGGCACCCAAACAATTTCCATGGTTTTGCTGAACTTTTTTGCCGGTAATCAGGTCTACGACGATGTGGTGCTCAAACAAATCGATGTTGGCATGAGCGCGTGCGCGAGCTTCCAGGCTGGTCTCTATGGCTCTGCCGGTCGCGTCATCGGCATGGGCGACGCGGCGGTGGCTGTGGCCGCCTTCGCGGGTCAGGTGGTAGTCGGAGTCGTCATCTTTGCGGGTAAACATGACACCTTGTTTAACCAGCCATTCTACTGCTTGTTTCCCGTGGGTTGCCGTATGGCGGACCGCCGCCTGGTCGCATAGTCCGGCGCCGGCGCGCAACGTGTCTTCAATGTGAGATTCGATGGTGTCATCGCCGTCCAAAACGGCGGAGATGCCACCTTGAGCATAGAGGGTACTCCCTTCTTTGAGGGGCCCCTTGGCCAGAACAGCGACGCGACAATGGTCGGCAAGCCTCAGGGCGGCAGTGAGTCCTGCAGCGCCAGCGCCGATGATAAGAACGTCGTGATGGTATTGGTCAGCCATGGATGTCGGTCGTCAGGGTCGAGTTTAAACTTGGATCTCAGGACGTAAGTATTAGTCTTGGAAAAAAACCGAGTATACTTTATCGGCGTCTTTGTTAGGAGTTTAAACAACGTGTTCCGATACCGATCGACTAATTTAAAGAACTAAATTTGATGCGAGTTGTCTATGAAATTGGCGAGTGGCAATGCTCATCAGCCAGAAACGGTGCAGGTGCCTATGTCTAACGGCGCCGACTATGAACTGGTGAAACGAGTTCAGAATGGTGACAAAAAAGCCTTTGATTTGCTGGTGCTTAAGTATCAGCACAAGATTGCGAAGGTGATTGGTCGCTATATTGCCGACCAGCACGAGGTGCTGGACGTGGCCCAGGAAGCTTTTATCAAAGCATATCGGGCTTTACCTCGGTTCCGTGGTGACAGCGAGTTTTACACTTGGCTGTATCGAATTGCGATCAATACCGCCAAAAACTTCCTGGTTGCCCAGGGGCGTCGACCCCCGGATGCCGATGTGGAAGCTGATGAGGCTGAGACCTATGAAGGCGCGTTTGCCATGCATGAACTGGCTTCGCCGGAGCGGTTGCTGCTCAAAGATGAGATCGAGGCCACGGTGTTTAGCGCCATTGAGCAGTTGCCCGAAGAATTGCGCACTGCAGTGACGTTGCGCGAGCTGGAAGGCTTGAGCTATGAGGAAATTGCAGTGGCGATGGATTGTCCGGTTGGAACGGTTCGCTCGCGAATTTTTCGTGCTCGAGAAGCGATAGACAAAAAACTTGCGCCCTTACTGGATTAGCGCAGAGGTAGGCAGACATGAAATTAGAAGAACAACTATCCCAGTTTCTCGATGGCGAGACGAATGCGGAGCAGTCCGCTCACTTGATTAAACAAATGCGTGATTCGCAGGCGCGCAAGACATGGGAACGCTATCACCTCATTGGTGATGCCATGCGCAAGGAATTGCCAGCTTCGCTGTCGTCGTCTTTGGCGGAGCGGGTGCGTTTGTCGCTGGAAAATGAGCCAACGCTTTTTGCGCCCAACGCGCTGAAACCGATCGAAGAGTCCAGCAATAATGTCGCGCCGATAGTGGCGCAAGCGCAGCCCGTGACAGCAAAATCATCCGCGCGTTTTGCGTGGGGAGCTGGTCTGGCGGCTTCGGTTGCGCTGGTTGGCCTGTTAGGTTTGCAGATGAATACTCCTTCGGAAACAGTGCTTGCGAGTGCGCCGATGGAAATGCAATCGGCGCCGATGGTGGTTACGGCGTCGCCTGTCACGGCTGTTCCTCAGGTGGTGATGGTAGCGGGTATCGATCGTCCCGTGGTAAAACCTGCTCCAGCCGTTATTTTGGCTGAGCAGAATCCGGTGCCCAATGGCAGCTGGAATCGATTAGATGTAGAGCAACTGCAATTCAGTCCCTACCTGAGTCCGACCAACGAGTTTTCCGTGGCACCTGGTGCTGTGGCCCCCTCTGCTCCGATGGCGCATGTAGCCAGCTTTGGTCAAAATAGGGCACAATAACCTGGTGTGAGCCACAGGGATGGCCCTGTGGTTTCAGATTTGGGAATATCTATGCTGGAAGAAACCGCTGTTGTTGTTGACGTGGAGGGCGATTTTGCGTGGGTGCAAACGCAGCGTCAATCCGCCTGCGGTAGCTGCGCGGCGAACAAAGGTTGTGGTACGGCGGTCGTGGGTAAAGCGATCGGCAACAAGCTGACGCGGGTGCGTGCGATCAATCGTGCCAATGCCAAGCGGGGTGATCAGGTGATTGTTGGCATTCAGCCGCAGGCGCTGGTGCGTGGCAGTCTGATCGTCTATCTTCTTCCGCTGTTGGGTCTGTTGGTTGGTGCTTTGTTCGGCGGAGTGGTTTTTCTTCTGCTGGAGCGAGAATACGTCGAAGGTTGGCGAGTGATATGCTCGCTGGCAGGCTTGGCTGCCGGATTTTGGGGGCTGGCGCGTTTTTCACGACGCATTGCGGAAAATTCAGCTTATCAAATGATTGTGTTACGTCGCAGCGAGTCACCGGTACATTTTGTGCCTTCTCAGAAAATCGAATTCTGATTATAACAATAAACTCTAATCTCCCCGATGAGATCACGTGAGTACGGAGAAGCTATGAACATATTGCGCAGTATAGGTTGGTGTCGAGTTTCCTTTTTGTTGGTGCTTGTGGGTTTGATATTGTTGCCGCAGATAAGCAATGCCGCTGAGTTGCCGGATTTCACCAAACTGGTTGAAGACAATGGCCCGGCCGTTGTTAACATCAGTACCACGCAGAAAGCACAGGCCAAATCCAATCGCCGGCTGCCGCCGAATTTTCCTGAAAATGGTCCTAACGACGACTGGTTCAAACATTATTTTGGTGAAGACGGTGTTCCAGGTGGGGATGGCGGCATGCCTCGTTCCGAGTCGCTGGGCTCCGGATTTGTGATTTCCAAAGATGGCTATATTCTGACCAATAATCACGTCATTGATGGCGCCGACAAAATTATTGTGCGCCTGAGTGATCGACGCGAGTTGGAGGCCGAGTTGGTGGGAACGGATCCGCGTGCCGATCTGGCGTTGCTCAAAATCAAAGCCAATAACCTGAGTGTGGTGAAAATTGGTCGCTCCAAAGATTTGAAAGTGGGCGAATGGGTGTTGGCTATCGGCTCTCCCTTCGGCTTTGATTATTCCGTGACCTCAGGAATTGTTAGCGCAAAAAAACGGGCGCTGCCCAGAGAAAGTTACGTGCCCTTCATTCAAACGGACGTTGCCATCAATCCTGGAAATTCCGGTGGACCGCTGTTTAACCTGCAAGGCGAAGTGGTGGGCATCAACTCGCAAATATACAGCCGTACGGGTGGCTACATGGGATTATCGTTTGCGATTCCCATTGATGTTGCGATGAATGTGGTCGAACAGCTCAAATCCAAAGGGCACGTGACGCGGGGCTGGTTGGGCGTGTTGATCCAGGATGTGACGCGTGAACTGGCCGAGTCATTCAAGATGGACAAGCCTCAGGGTGCGCTGGTTGCGCGAGTGTTACCCTCCAGTCCGGCAGAAAAGGCTGGACTGCAAGTGGGCGACATCGTGCTCAGTTTCAATGGCCACGAAATTGATCATTCCTCTGACTTGCCTCCGATGGTTGGTATAACCGAAGTGAACAAGAGTGCGCCGATGGAGATTATCCGTGATGGTAAAAAACGCACCGTCAGCGTCACCATCGGTGAACTGCCAGAAGAAGAGGAAAAGCCCGCCCGTGTCAGCAAAAAAGGCGGTGACAAAGACGCCGGTGAGCAGCGATTAGGGCTGGAGCTCAAGGATATTGATGATGAAATGCGCTCCCGCCTGGAGTTGAGTGCCAAGGGTGGGGTGCTGGTCGCCGATGTAAAATCCAGTGCTGCCCGTCAGGCAGGTGTTCGTCGCGGCGATGTCATACTGAAAATTGACAGACAAAATGTCAAAAACCTGGAAGGCTTTATCGCGATTGTTGATAAACTGGAAGACGGACGAGTGGTACCACTGCTAGTCAGCCGTCGCGGCAGCCCAATTTTCCTGGCGCTGCGGGTGGGTGAGGAGTAGGTTTTTTCTCAGTGAAATTTGAGAGCGAAGGGCTGCAGTAGCGGCCCTTTTGCTTTTTTCGATAGAATGCTGAATATGAATAAAGAAGAATTGCCATTAGTGAGTATCGTCACCGTTGTTTTAAACGGCGAAGCTCATCTCGAACAGTGCATCAATAGCGTCTTGGCTCAGACCTACCCAAATATTCAGTATGTGATTATTGATGGTGGTTCTACAGACGGCACGTTGGATATCATTAGAAAATACGCTGACAAAATAGCCTATTGGAGCAGTGAACCAGACAAAGGGATTAGTGACGCTTTTAATAAAGGCATAGCGCAATGTAAGGGCGAAATTGTCGGGATGATTAATGCGGATGATTGGTTTGAGAATGACGCGGTTGAGAGTGTGGTTGCGGCAATGCCCAAATTTGACATTGTATACGGATTGACCGAGTTTTGGAAAAAGAACCAAAGTGAAGGTGTCTGGTTTCCTGATCATTCAAAACTTCGAGATGAAATGAGCCTAAATCATTCATCAACATTTATTCGTAGGCTGCTTTATGCTCGCTTTGGGGGGTTTGATGTAAATCGGAAGTTTGCGATGGACTATGATTTGCTATTGCGACTTCTGACGAATGGAGCGATGTTTTCATTTTTGAATAAAAAAATTTCTAATATGCGATTGGATGGGGTTTCTGATCAAAATTGGAAAAAGGCGTACGATGAGGTTCGACAAATAAAAAAGAATCATCTGGCGTTGTATCTGTCTTCAGATATTTATTACTACAAGCAAATAGTTAGGCGGCATGTTAGAGATATTCTGATGAATACAGGTCTTTCAGTTATTGTCCGTTGGTATAGAAAAAAATTTTCTATCATGAAGAAAAATAATGGCTGATGGCGATTTAAGGGTGCTGCACATCTCTGCCCGTGCTGATGTGGGGGGGGGGCCTGAACATTTATATCAGCTTTGCAGAAAGCTTCAGGATATGGGAGTGGAGTCGTATATTGCTTGTCCACAAGACTTTCCGTATTGGCAGCGCTATCAATCTTTGCTGGGTTCGAGTCGTTTATTTCAGATTCCACATCGAAAATTTGATGTCACAAGAATATTTGGTTTAGCCAAATGGATTAAGGCGCAGGGTATTCGTCGTATTCATTCTCATGGGAAAGGTGCTGGGGCATATGCTTTATGTTTATCTTTTCTAGTGAAACTAGATTGGGTGCATACACCCCATGGGATTCATGTGGGTGAGTACGGTTGGCTGAAAAAGAAAATGTACATTTTTTACGAACGCTTAGCCGGTTTTTTCATTCGATGTGTTATTCATGTTTCAGAGGGAGAGAAGACAACAGGGCTGTCTTTGAGGTTATGGCCAGTTGCAAAACTAACGGTTATCCAAAATGGTACGGCTAAGATTGAGTCTTCACGTCAAGAGAAACCTGAAATTCGAGCGTCGCTTGGTTTTGATGTGAAAAGTTTTATTGTGCTTAGTGTGTCTCGCTTTGATTACGCCAAAAATATGAGTGAGGCTCTGCGTATTGCTGAAAGACTCCCTCATATGTTGTTTGTCTGGCTTGGTGATGGACCAGAACGCACTGTTCTGGAGGCGGAGTCTCGTGCCAGGAAAATTAATAATGTTATTTTTGTTGGAAATGTGGCAGATGTCCGTCCGTACCTACAGGCATCAGATGTATATTTATCCACATCGCGATGGGAGGGGATGTCGCTGGCAGCGCTGGAAGCGATGTCGGCAGGAATACCTCTTTTGCTAAGTGATGTTGTGGGGAATCAGGATCTTGTGCGTACAGGTGTTAATGGATTGCTTTACCCGTTAGGCAGGATAGATGTCGCATGTAAACAGCTTGATTATTGGTCACATCACTTGGAGGAAGTGCGCAGTTTAGGCGAAAATTCTCGGAAGTGGCATGCGTTGCACTATTCGGTGGATAAAATGGCCAATGCAACAAAGATGGTTTATCTGGATGAGTCGTAATGCAATCATTGCTTTTAGCTGATTATGTGACTGATTTTATTGAAGAGATTTATTGAGAATGAAAGTTGCGATAGTTCACTATTGGCTAGTCAACATGCGCGGTGGTGAAAAAGTATTGGAAGCTTTGTGTGATATATATCCTGAAGCGGATATTTTTACTCACGTTGTCGATCAAAATTCCCTTTCGACTAAACTGCGCAAACATCAAATTTATACGACATTTATTAACAAGTTGCCGGGCGCGGTAAAGCATTACCAAAAGTATCTCCCGCTGATGCCTCTGGCGCTGGAACAGTTGGATTTGCGTGAATATGATTTGGTGATCAGCAGTGAATCAGGCCCTGCCAAGGGAGTCATTACCTCTCCTGACAGTGTACATATTTGTTATTGTCATTCGCCTATGCGGTATCTGTGGGATATGTACCAGGATTATTTGCAGAACCAATCCTGGTTCATGCGGTTGCTTATGCGCCCGCTGACGCATTATTTGAGGCTGTGGGATTTCGCCAGTGCCGCCAGGGTGGATCATTTTATCGCCAACTCTGAATATGTCGCTAGGCGTATTGCCAAGTGTTATCGTCGGTCGGCGCAGGTTGTTCACCCCCCGGTATCGTTACAGGATTTTTCGCTCGCCGAGGATGCTGTTGACGGCGAATACTATCTGCTGTTGGGGCAGTTGGTGGCTTACAAACGCGCAGATTTGGCGGTGAAGGCATTCAATCAAATGGGCAAACGCCTGGTGGTGATTGGTGAGGGTGAGCAGTACGAGGAGCTAAAGCGTATTGCCGGGCCGAATATTGAGATATTGGGACGCCAGTCGTTCGAAAAAATACAGCAGTATTATGCTTCATGTAAGGCATTAATTTTCCCGGGGGTTGAGGATTTTGGCATTGTACCGCTGGAGGCCATGGCTAGTGGCCGGCCGGTATTGGCATATGCCAAAGGGGGGGCGCTTGAAACGGTGATTGATGGCGTGACCGGGCTGTTTTTTCACCAACAAACGGTCGAGGCGCTTATGGATGTGGTACATCGATTTGAAGGACTGCAAGCTGATTTCGTGAAAGCCAAAATTTCGGCGCATGCTCAAGCCTATGGGGTTGAGCGTTTTAAGCAAGAAATTCAGGCTGCGATAGGGGAAAAAATAAATATTAGTAAGTAGTGATTTACTGAGGGTGGGCCTATATACGGCAGGCATCGTTGGCGACAATCCATAATCAATAAGATAGAATTAGCCCTAATTCATCCGTAGGTTTAGGTTCGTCATTTCATGGTTTCAAAGCGCTTCCATCGTGAGCATTCAAACGTAATTTCGTTGTTGGCACATCTGAGCGATATGTTGGCAATTTCGTTGTCTGCATGGCTCGCCTTCACAATCCCACATTGGCCAGCTCCTTTGGCACCGGAGATTTACCAGCTTTCCGTTATTCTTGGTTTGTTGCTCAGCCTGTTGGTGTTTCCTCGCTTTGGTATCTATGCATCCTGGCGGGGGCGGGGGTGGCTCCAGCATGTGAAGGCCATCGTGTCTGGTTGGTGTGTCGTGCTGGCAATTTTGGTGTTTTTAGCCTTTATTACCAAATCGGGTGAGTTGTACTCCAGGCAGTGGTTGTTAAGTTGGGCGGTGTTGGGTCTGGTTTTTCTGGTTGGTTTTCGAGGCAGCTTGGGTATTGCGTTACGGCTTGCCAGACTGAAAGGATGGAACCGGAAGCAGGTAGTGGTCATCGGTGCGGGAAAGTTAGGGCAAAATATTTCTCTGCGTCTGCGCCAAGCAATGGCAACCGGCTTAGAGGTTGTGGCGTTTTTAGACGATAAAAGTGAACTTCATGGTCAGCGCATTGATGGAGTGATCGTTGCGGGTGGTGTGGATTTATTGCCGGAGCTGCTGGAGCAACATCATATCTCCGAGGTTTGGGTTGCGCTACCTCTCAGTGCAGATCGGCGTATCAATGATGTGCTTCACATGTTGCGGCATAGCACAATTGATATTCGCTTGGTGCCGGATATTTTTAACTTCAATCTTATCAATCATTCGGTGACGTCGATTGCAGGTTTGCCAGTGGTCAATCTCTCCGAGTCACCCATGCACGGGGTGAACTGGATGGTAAAAAATATCGAAGATAAAATTTTGGCATCGACGATTTTGTTGTTGATAAGTCCGCTAATGTTGGCTTTGGCAATGGGCGTAAAGCTTAGCTCCCCAGGTCCTGTGTTTTATCGACAAGAGCGCGTCAGCTGGAATGGAAAATCTTTTGCCATGCTAAAGTTTCGGTCTATGCCTGTAGATGCTGAAAATAAAACAGGAGCCGTGTGGGCAAAATCTGGTGACAACAGAGCAACAGCCTTCGGTAGTTTTATACGCAAAACGAGTTTGGATGAATTGCCACAGTTCATTAACGTGCTGCGTGGAGATATGTCCATTGTAGGGCCTCGTCCTGAACGTCCGGTATTTGTGGAGCAATTTAAAAATGAAATCCCTGACTATATGAAAAAACATATGGTCAAGGCAGGGATTACCGGTTGGGCGCAAATTAATGGCTGGCGAGGGAATACAGATCTGAATAAGCGCATCGAGTTTGATTTACAGTACATTGAGAATTGGACGCTGTGGTTTGACTTGAAGATTATTTTTCTGACAATCTTCAAAGGGTTTGTGCACAAGAATGCATATTAATATCCGTCACCAAAAATATCAAACACGCGATTGGTTGCGCTACGTAATTGCACTGCTGGTGCTGATTTTTCCTATGGTCGCAGCAACGGTCAAGGATGGTAGTGGCGTTGTATTTGCGCTGCTATTTCTGCTGGGAATTATTTATGGCTGGCCAGCTTGGAAAAGTCTGTGTAAACAAGAAAAATTGATGTTATATGGGTTCGTTGCTTTTTTCATTGTTGCCTCAATTTCATTATTAAATACCGAAAATATGGCTGCGGGTATTCGCAAGCTGGAGCGCTATCTATATTTTCCGCTTTCTATTCCAATTTATCTTTTACTGCGACGCTACGGTGAGTATGTCGGTAGAGCGTTAATTATAGGCTGTGTCTTAGCGGGATTTATTTATGCCGCTGATGCGTGGTATGACACTGCTGTTTTGGGAAAGGAATTAGCGTCCGGAGCATACCATAAAATAATATTTGGCGATTTTTCAGTATTGCTTGCAGTGTTAATTTTTCTAATGGCAATTGAACTGAATAAAAATAGGTTATTAAAGATTCTTATGTTGTGCTCTGCGATAGCTGCCTTATATGCAGGGGTGTTGTCGATGACTCGTGGTGCGTGGATACTCTTGCCAGTAGCCATGGTGGTAGCAGCGTGGTTTTATCGGCAGAAAATCACACGACGACAAATTCTGATGGCATCTGCTGGTGTTTTGCTTGCCATCATAGCTCTTGCTGCATTAAAACCTGAACGAATTGTAGGTGGGGTTGAGTCGGGTTTTAGTGACATTAATCGCACGTTACAGGACCCCTCTCAGCCATCGTCGTGGGGAGAGCGTATCTTGATGTGGAAAGATGCGCTTTTGATATGGCAAAACAATCCATGGTTAGGGACGGGCATTGGTGACTACGAAGGACATAGGGCGCAGCTAAAAGAACAGGGTTTAACCGAATATCCAAAGCCGTACGAGCATGCGCATAGTATTTATTTCGATGCACTAGCGACGACTGGAATGTTGGGTGTGGCTGCCCTATTGATTGGTGTTTTTATTTTACCTGCCTCGCTTTTGTCTGGATTAAAAGACGCAGAGAAACTTTGGTTGATAGCGGCGTCAATGGTTTTGGTCGCGTTCGCGGTGTTTGGATTAACGGAAGGTTGGTTGTCACGTAGTGCGATGGTTAAGGGGGGCTTGTTGTTTTTGTTGATGTGTTTTTCGGCGGCACAAATAAATTATCAGTCACGGCCCTGATAGGGAATTATATCTTTAGTGATGGTCTTTATATGATGTGTCGGAAGTGTTTTAAGTTTGTGGAAAACTTGCAGAAATTAATAAGCGAAATAAAAGACGAAGTTATAAGCGGAGTGTGAATCAGTGAAAGCAGTGATTTTAGCTGGTGGATTAGGAACTCGCCTTAGTGAAGAAACGGACCTAAAGCCAAAACCCATGGTTGAAATTGGTGGTAAACCGATACTTTGGCATATTATGAAAATATATTCTGCCTATGGAGTGAATGATTTTATTATTTGCTGTGGCTACAAAGGCTATGTAATTAAAGAGTATTTTGCGAATTATTTTCTACATCAATCGGACGTGACATTTTGCATGCGGGAAAATCGCATGGAGGTTCATGAAAAACGCGCTGAGCCATGGCAGGTAACGCTGGTTGATACAGGTGAAAAGTCCATGACAGGGGGGCGCCTTCGTCGAGTTGCAGAGTATGTGAAAAACGAAGATGCATTTTTCTTTACCTATGGCGATGGTGTGGGTGACGTAGATATTGGTAAAACCTTGCAGTATCACCGTCAACAGGGAAAGTTAGCAACATTGACGGCTACCTATCCCCCTGGGCGTTTTGGGGCGTTGGATATTCACAATGGATTAGTGAAAACATTCCAAGAAAAACCTCGGGGCGATGGTGCTCTGATTAATGGTGGTTTTTTTGTGTTATCTCCAAAAGTGTTGGATTACATTGCTGGAGATGACACAACCTGGGAGCAAGAGCCACTGAATCGATTGGCCGCGGATGGGCAGTTGGCTGCGTATGAGCATAATGGCTTTTGGCAGCCGATGGATACCTTGCGCGACAAACATCACCTGGAAGATTTGTGGAATAAGAAAAAAGCCCCTTGGAAGGTTTGGTGATGAACCGGGATTTTTGGAAAGGAAAGCGAGTATTAATTACTGGTCATACCGGTTTTAAGGGGGCGTGGTTATCGCAATGGTTACACATGGCTGGTGCCGAAGTAACAGGCTTTGCTCTGACTCCACCATCTGAGCCATCATTATTTGATGTCATTTCATTAAACAAACGCATTAACAGCGTAATTGGCGATATTCGTGATTTGCCAAGTGTGCTGAAGGTTTACGCAGACTGTCGCCCAGAGATAGTTTTGCATTTGGCAGCGCAGCCATTGGTTCGCTTGTCTTATCGTGAACCGATCGAAACTTACTCCACGAATGTGATGGGAACACTAAACTGCTTGGAAGCCGCACGACGCACGGGTGGAGTGCGTGCATTTGTAGTGGTAACCAGTGATAAATGCTACGAAAACAAAGAGTGGGAGTGGGGGTATCGTGAAAATGAGCCCATGGGTGGATATGATCCCTATAGTAGCAGTAAAGGCTGTGTAGAGTTATTAACGGCTTCGTATCGTAATTCATATTTTCCAGTTTCCGATTGGAAAAAGCATGGCGTGGCCATTGCGTCTGCGCGTGCGGGGAATGTTATTGGTGGCGGCGACTGGGCAGAAGACCGTCTGATTCCTGATATGATAAATTGCTTCATGAGAAATGAAACAGTTCAAATCCGCAACCCGAATGCTATTCGCCCATGGCAGCATGTGTTGGAGCCATTAAGTGGATATCTTCTGTTGGCCGAGAAATTATGGTGTGATGGCGAAGTTTACGCAGAGGGATGGAATTTTGGCCCGTCGGAATATGATGCCAAACCAGTTTCTTGGATTGTAGATGAGTTGGTAAAGTCGTGGGGTGACGGCGCTAGCTGGAAGTTGGATGGTGATTATCATCCGCACGAAGCGCATTACCTGAAGTTGGACTCATCAAAGGCACGATCCAGGTTGGGTTGGATTCCTCGCTGGGATATTCAGCAGGCGTTAGATCATTCTGCGCGTTGGTATAAGGCGTACTCGCAAGGTGAAGACATGCTGTCATTCACTATAAATCAAATTCTCGCTTACGAAGTTAAGCATTAGTAATTATCGTTAGGTAAAGTCGATGTCAGAACAGCAATTACGAAACGAAATTCTCGCACTAGTTAAAAAATATGCCGAAACAGCACATGGCCCAAAGGCGTTTGTCGCTGGTAAGTCCACTGTTCCTCCATCTGGAAAAGTATATGGAGCGGAAGAAATGATGAATTTGGTGGACTCATCATTGGATTTTTGGCTTACCACAGGTCGCTATAATGATGCCTTTGAAAAGCGATTTGCTGAATTTGTGGGCGTGAAGCATGTCTTGACCACCAACTCTGGTTCGTCAGCAAATTTGTTGGCCTTTTCGGCGTTAACCTCGTACAAGCTAGGTGACAAGGCGTTGAAGCCAGGTGATGAAGTGATTACCGTCGCTGCGGGCTTTCCCACAACGGTAAACCCCATGCTGCAATATGGAATGGTGCCTGTTTTTGTCGATGTGGATATTCCAACATACAACATTGATCCTGCAAAAATTGCAGCAGCAGTGAGCGACAAAACACGTGCAATTATGATAGCGCATACGTTGGGTAATCCATTTGATTTACGCGCAGTCATGGAAGTGGCGGAGAAGCATGACCTGTGGGTTATCGAGGATTGCTGTGATGCATTGGGGTCAACCTATGACGGAAAAATGGTAGGTACATTTGGCCATATTGCGACCTGTAGTTTTTATCCTGCACATCACATCACCATGGGTGAAGGTGGAGCGGTGTTTACTAATAACGGTAAACTGAAAAAAATTATTGAATCTTTCCGTGACTGGGGTAGGGATTGTTATTGTGGGCCAGGGCAAGACAATACCTGCAACAAGCGTTTTGGCTGGCAGTTGGGTGATTTACCAACGGGCTATGATCACAAATACACCTATTCTCACCTAGGCTACAATCTAAAAATCACTGATATGCAAGCTGCGGTAGCTTTGGCGCAGATGGACAAGTTGCCAGGGTTTGTGCAGCAAAGAAAGGATAATTTTATCTATCTAAAAGATAGACTGTCATCTTTACAAGAATTCCTGATTCTACCAGAAGCTACGCCCAACTCAGATCCTTCATGGTTTGGCTTCCCAATTACGTTGAGAGACGATGCTCCAGCTTCACGTGTCGATCTGTTGAAATTTATGGATCAACATAAGATAGGCAGTCGACTGTTGTTTGCTGGAAATCTAACCAAGCAACCTTATTTTGCAGGAAGAAAATATCGGGTAAGCGGAGATTTGCGCAATACAGACACAGTCATGAACAATACTTTTTGGATAGGAATTTATCCTGGTATTTCAAAAGAGATGATGAATTTTGTGGTTGAAAAAATGGAAGCTTTTTTTGGAGTGAATTTCTAAAGATGTACTTGCAAAATAAACGAGTGATGGTGACAGGGGCCTCAGGATTTCTTGGTGCGCACTTGTCGGCATTATTTGTGGAGAGGGGTATTGAAACATTTTGTGCTGTCCGCCAAGAATCGAATACTTGGCGACTAAAGAGGCTGGGCATTGAGCATGTTGTGAGTTTGATACCATTTGATTTGCAAGACAGGAGTTCCATTGTTGCAGCCATAGAGCAATGTCAACCTCATGTTATTGTAAATTGTGCAGCGTATGGTGTTGACTATAGGCAGCAGGATTATGAGGCAGCAATCCTAGGTAATGTTCAAGCAGTTTCATGGATATTGGAGGAAGCAAAGCAGCATAAAGTTGAGCGCGTTATTCATGTAGGGACATGCTATGAGTATGGCGCACATGATTATCCTATTAATGAAATGGCGAGCCTTAACCCACAGGGGGTTTATGCGGCAACGAAAGCTGCAGGTAGTCTCATTGCATTGGCTCAGTCAAAGTCCAGTGGTCAGCAATTGACCGTTCTCCGTCCATTTGGAATGTATGGACCTTTGGAGGGAGAGCATAAATTTGTGCCGATGCTGATAAAGGGATGTTTGGCGAATGAGAAAATTGAACTTACCCTAGGAAAGCAGTTGCGGGACTATATCTTTGTTAAGGATGCGGCATCAGCGATAGTTGATGTAGCAAGTTTAGAGAATTTTCCATCGCAAGAAGTGATAAATGTGGGTTCTGGTAAAGGACTCACGTTGCATGAATTTGGATCCCGGCTGCAGAAATTGATAGGCAAGGGTGAGTTAAATTGGGGTGGTAGGGAGTACCGCCCTGATGAAATGATGAGTGTTGTGGCTAATGTAAAAAAGCTTGCTTCCTGGATAGGATGCAGGCAAACAATCCGTCTTGATGAAGGACTGAAGGTCACGCTGGATGAATTTATAAACCGAAAAGAGATTTATCGATGAAATATTTGATTACTGGCGGGTGTGGATTTTTAGGGAGCAATCTCGCAGAGGAAGTGCTCTCTCGTGGAGAAGAGTTATGTATTTTTGACAACTTATCACGCACAGGCAGTAATCTCAATTATCAGTGGCTAAAAGAAAAAGGAAAGTTCTTCTTTGTTCATGGAGACATACGAAATGCAAATGATGTTGATAGCCTAATTGCCAATTATAAGCCAGACGTGATTTTTCATTTGGCAGGACAAGTGGCAATGACAACTTCAATTTCAAATCCAAGGGCAGATTTTGAAACAAATTCACTAGGGACCTTGAATTTGCTAGAAGCTGTTCGTGCACATGTTCCTTATGCTCAAGTCATTTACTCATCCACGAATAAAGTTTACGGAGACCTTGAGTGGGTTGAATACCTGGAAACGGAAACTCGTTATGAGGCAAAAGGATATGAAAAAGGTTTTGACGAAACGACGCCAATGGAATTTCACTCTCCCTATGGTTGCTCGAAGGGCGCTGCAGATCAATACATGCTTGATTATGCAAGGATCTTTGATTTGAATACCGCGGTGTTTAGACACTCATCAATGTATGGTGGTCGGCAATATGCTACCTATGATCAAGGATGGGTTGGTTGGTTTTGTCAACAGGCGATAGATATAAAAAATGGAAAATTAAAAGAACCGTTCACTATATCAGGTAATGGAAAGCAAGTGAGAGATGTGCTGCATGCGGATGATATGAAGAGTTTATATTTTGCAGCAGTTTCACATGAGGATAAAGCTAGGGGACAAGTGTTTAATATAGGTGGTGGGGCTGCGCAGAGCCTGTCATTGTTAGAGTTGTTTTCGTTATTGGAATCTATAGTGGGTGTGGAGCTTGACTATACAAAGTTGCCAGTGCGTGCTAGCGACCAAAAGGTGTTTGTGGCTGATGTGACAAAAGCAGAAAAGTGGCTTGGTTGGAATCCTAGGGTTAATGCCAAAGAGGGAGTGCGGAAAATGGTTGAATGGTTGTCATGCGGTCATGTCTGAATTGTCAAGCTCCAGGGGTTTTAATTATGTTTATCAGGTTAAGTCCTCTTTTATTTTTAAGGGACTTGCTATCTTAGCCACCTTTGTGGCGATGCCGATTACTATTAAGTATTTAGGAAATGAGCTATTTGGCGTGTGGGCTACCATGCTCGCACTTATTTCATGGGTGATGTTGTTTGACCTGGGTATAGGTAATGGATTGAGGAACAAGGTTTCTGAATCATTGTCTGCATCAGACTATAATAGTGCCAGAGAGTATGTTGCTGCGTCGTATATGGTTGTCGGTTTTGTAGCAGTTGTATTGTTTTTAGTTGTGCTTATAGTCTCCATTAGTGTCAGTTGGCAGAGAATATTTAACACAACGATAGTATCTGAGGTCGCACTGAGGGAGTCTGTTATAGTATTGGCAATGTGCATTTTGGCAAATTTCTGGATTAGCCTTGTTGCACAAGTTTTTCATGGGTTGCAGAAAACATCTTATGTCGTTTTTAGTCAGTTTTTGGCAAACATATTGGCACTTTTTTCGGTATATGCGTTATATGTTTTCTGTGATTCATCTATTCTGTATATGGTGCTCGCGTATGGCCTTGCGCTTGTCTCATCCAATCTTATTTTGACTTTAATTTTGCACGCCAAACACCCTCGTTTAATGCCCTTTTTTAGCAAGCCAAAATTGCTCCAAATAAAGCCGCTATTAACCCTGGGTATTCAGTTCTTTATTATCCAACTGGCGACGCTGTCTATATATATGACGGACAGGATTATAATTTCTCAGATATTAGGGCCTGGAATGGTGACGCCGTATGAAGTGGTGTTAAAGTTGTTTAGTTTTTTTGTTTTGATACAAACGTTATTATTGACCCCGTTGTTGCCAGCCTATACTGAAGCATTTCATCGTGGCGATTATTCATGGATTAAGAAATACACTGCTGCTCAGTTGGTGGTTTTTCTGGTGTTGTCGTTATCGGCTCTCATTTTTTCTTTTAATGCAGATTGGCTTATTCAGCTTTGGGTTGGTGATGGCGTTGATGTACCTCGGTATGTGGTCGGATTGTTTGTTGTGCTGACAATAATGATGCTCTGGAATGCAATTTTTAGCTGTTTTATAGGCGCTATAGGGAAGTTGAAAATCGGTGTTTTTATAACCTCATTCTCCGCAGCTATCAATATACCCTTAAGTATTTATTTGGCACAGACCGATCTTGGTGTTGCCGGTGTGATATTGGCCACCATAATTTCAATATCACTTACAGCAATTATTTCACCACTGCAATATCTATTTTATGTTCGAAAAGGTTCGGTTTATGTTAGATAAACTTTTGACTATCGTCATTCCAACACGAAACAGATATCACCTCCTTAGTGAGTATTTGGAATCTCTTATTGTAGAGTGCCAGAAGGAACGTGTTAGTTTAATTGTTAGTGATAATAATTCCAATGATGGGACGGGGGATCTTCTTGATGAGTTGAGGTCAAAGTATCAGAATTTGACCGTCATTTCCCATGAAAAGTTATTGTCGATTGATGAAAGTATGATTGCTTCGGCTTGCAGTGTCACATCTGAATATTTTTATTGGCTGGGTGATGATGATAGGTTAAAGGATGGGGCTTTGGTCTATGTGAAAAATGTTTTAGTTAATAAATGCCCGAATCTATTGCTGCTAAATATGGAAATTTTTGATGAAAAACACGGCGTATACAAAAAAATGGTGAAGATTGATCATGATAGATCATATGATAATGCATTAAGTTTTTTTTGCGATAATGTATTTAATTTGCCATTTGGTAGTTTTGTTATTCACTCAGACTCATACAGAACGCAATTCTTTAAACGTTATATAGGGACTAGTCACGCGTATAGTGGTTTGGTGTTTGATTACTTGTCTTGGGCTCAAAAAGAGGAAAAGTTATCGCTTGTTGTGTCTAGTCAGGCATATGTGTATTCGAAACGAGTGGAAAAATCCTGGGTCGAGTCCAAGCCGCTGATTATGCTGTATGAAATCCCTAAGTGGTTTGATTTGCTTGATCCGTACTATTCTATTTGCTCTGCAAGAATTAAGAGAAGGTATATAAGGAGGGTAATGGGGGTTCGAGGGTTGTTCCAGAATTTTGGTTCGTTGAAGCAGATTGTGGGTTTTGATCAATTTGAGTATTTTCCTTTCTTGCAGAAACTCATAGTAAAGAGTCTAAAGAAGGCTATCTTGTGTGTAAAGTATCCATATTAATACCTGTTTATAACCGTGAAGGTCTGATTGCTGAAACTATGGAGTCTGCATTGGCTCAGACCTACGGTGATATTGAAATTATTGTTGTCGATAATGCTAGTACTGATGGTACTTGGAATGTTGTTCAGAGCTATGCTGTCAAAGATAGTCGAGTGAAAGTGTTTAGAAATTCTGAAAACATCGGGCCAGTAAGAAACTGGCGGCGATGTATCGAGGAGGCGACAGGTGAATATGGCAAAATTCTTTTCAGTGATGATCTTATGAAAGAGGATATGCTTGCTGAATGCGTTCCATTACTAAAGGATGAGAAAGTCGCGTTTGTATTCTCAGGGGTTATAAATGGACACGAACCTTGGAGTGGGGATGAGCTTTTTCATTGGAGGCGGTCTACTGGTGTTTATGCGACGAAAGATTATATATTGGATGCACTGGATGGAGTTGCGCCAGTATCCCCTGGAGCTGCGTTGTTTCGTCTGAGTGATTTAAATAGAGATATAAAAATTAAAATCGACTCCCCCGGATGTTCGGATTTTATGGATCATGGCGCGGGACCTGATTTATTGTTGTATTTGCTGGCGGCAACAAGATTCGCGAAGGTTGGTTTTGTTGCGCAGAACCTTAATTTTTTTAGGGCTCACCCAGGTTCTATAAGTGTTGCCGATAGGGATGGAATTCTTGGGTTGAGGTATTTTCAAGCTAAAGTGTGGTACTGTCGACAAGTAAATAAAGTCCATTTGTTAGAGAGGCTTATGGTGAAGATGTGGCTCAGGGAAATTATAGATGCCAAACGGTTTCGTCATTTTTCTTCAATATGGACGGAGTTTGTAGTGGAGCCAAATAGAATGGGAATTTTTAAATTATTGTGTACGGTTGGGGTTGTTATGTTTAGCTATCTGCGCCGTATTGCGTTGAGGCGTTATTTATGATCTTGAAGTTATATTTTTGCGTTGGATCGACAACATTGATTTGCACAATATTACATAATATTAAGAATTTTATTTATGGATAGGCGTCCACGATTTTCTGTCATTACTCCTTGCTATAATGCTGAGTCGCTAATCATGGAGACAGTTGAGTCCGTTATTAATCAATCTGCGGTCATGGATGGAAGTGTTGAGCTTGAGTATATCATTTGTGATGGTGGCTCAAATGACGGTACAGTGGAAAAAATCCAACGCTTAAATCATCCCGCGATCATGCTTTTTTCTGAGCCTGATTCTGGTATGTATCATGCGTTGGCAAAGGGTTTGGCGAAAGCTACGGGTGATATCGTCTCATATATAAATGCAGGCGATTTATATTATCACAAGGCATTTTCTGTAATTCAGCGGATTATGTTTGACACCGAAATTAAATGGCTTACAGGAATAAACGTAAATTTTAATGAAAATTCCGAAGTTACTGCTGCACGGTTACCATTTCGATATGTTCGGAAGCTTATTCTAGCGGGGGAGTATGGAAGGCGGCTTCCGTATATACAGCAGGAATCAACGTTTTGGAGTTCAGAGTTGAATGAGTGCTTGGATTTAGAGCGTTTGTCGTCATATAGGTTGGCTGGAGATTATTACCTGTGGCATTCCTTCTCTAGGTCGGGTTATGAATTAAGTGTTGTAGAGTCTTTTTTGGGTGGTTTTAAGACGCATACCCATCAGCTATCCTCCGCGTTACAAAATTATATCCTAGAAAAAGATAGAATTGCACCTGGGGGATGGATGTGTTCAGTGTGGGCGATTTTTGAGCTGATAGGCTGGTTTTTTCCTGTAAAACTAAAAAAACGCTTTAATCGCAGGGGATTGCTGCGTTTTGATAGCGGTACGGGAGAGTGGAGATAGTTTACGTCAAATGCGGTCTTGCAGGCTTGAGTTTCAAGTATCCTGGAGAGTGTCTGCCTTTATTGTTCAATACTTGAACGGAGGTGCTTTTGGTCGACGAAATTCGTTACCGAGTGCTTAGATTGCTCGAAAGTGATCCAGAAATGAGTCAGCGTGATTTGGCCAAAGTTCTGGGTATTAGTTTGGGAAAAACCAACTATTGCCTCAATGCCTTGATTGACCGAGGTTGGGTCAAAGTTCAAAACTTTAAGAATAATCCTTCAAAGCGGGGATATGCGTATATGCTTACTCCCCATGGAATTGAGGAGAAAGCGAAAATAACCGCGAGGTTTCTTAAGTTCAAAATAGCCGAATACGAAGCGCTTCGTTTGGAAATTGCGGCTTTGACGAAAGAAATGGATCAGTTGGACGGCTTTGAGCCAAGGCTAGAATAGATTGGAAGGGTGTATGGTGACTAGTAAAACTATTGTTGTAACCGGAGGGGCTGGTTTTATTGGCTCTGCAGTGATTCGAAATATTATCAACGAATTACCTCATAGGGTGGTGAATGTTGATAATTTGACCTACGCAGGCAATTTGGAATCACTTTCATCGGTTTCTGCTAGTGACCGATATTCATTTGAGCAAGTTGATATTTGTGACGCGGAAAAAATCCAGCGGATCTTTGAAAAGTATCAGCCGGATATTGTGATGCATCTGGCGGCTGAATCTCATGTTGATCGTTCCATTGATGGGCCGGCCGAATTTATTCAAACAAATATTGTTGGCACCTACACCTTGCTTGAGGCCGCTCGTCGATATTGGCTATCGCTAAATGGCGATAAAAAAACTAGCTTCCGTTTTCATCACATTTCAACAGATGAAGTGTACGGCGATCTTCATGGTGTTGACGATTTGTTTACGGAAAAAACACCGTATCAGCCAAGTTCACCTTATTCGGCAAGCAAGGCAAGTTCCGATCATTTGGTTAGGGCATGGAACCGCACTTATGGATTGCCGACTTTATTGACCAATTGTTCTAATAATTATGGCCCTTATCATTTTCCTGAGAAGTTAATTCCAGTGATGATATTGAATGCCTTGGAGGGTAAGCCGCTCCCAGTATATGGCAAAGGAAATCAGGTTCGCGATTGGCTATATGTTGAAGATCATGCACGGGCACTTTGTCTTGTTGCAGAAAAAGGCGATGTTGGTGAAACATACAATATTGGTGGGCATAACGAAAAACAAAATATAAAAGTCGTTAAAACAATTTGCGCATTATTGGAAGAGTTGGCTCCTCGCAAACCACCAGGAGTGAATCGCTACGAAGATTTGATTACTTATGTGGCGGATCGACCAGGGCATGATCTTCGTTATGCCATCGATGCTAGTAAAATTCAAAAGGAATTAGGCTGGAAACCGGCCGAAAGTTTCGATAGCGGTATTCGCAAAACGGTGGAATGGTTTTTGGCTAATTTGGATTGGTGTCGACGTGTTCAAGATGGAAGCTATCAGCGTGAAAGGTTGGGAGCAAAATTATGAAAGGTATTATTTTGGCGGGGGGAAGTGGAACACGATTGTATCCATTGAGCATGGCGGTAAGTAAACAGCTCATGCCCGTGTATGATAAACCGATGATTTATTACCCCCTGAGCACGTTGATGTTGTCAGGAATCAGGGATATTTTGATTATCTCTACCCCCCAGGACTTGCCGAGGTTTTCCGATTTGTTGGGCGATGGTTCGCAATGGGGGATTAGCCTTTCTTATGCCGAGCAACCTAGTCCGGATGGTTTGGCACAGGCATTTATTATTGGTGAGGAATTTATCGGCAATGATCCTGTGTCCTTGGTGTTAGGCGATAATATTTTTTATGGCAATCATTTGGCAGATAGCTTACTTCGGGCTGCAGCACAAAAAGAAGGTGGGACGGTATTTGCCTATTATGTGAACGATCCTGAGCGCTACGGAGTTGTTGATTTTGATGCGACGGGAAAAGTCACCAAGGTGATTGAAAAACCGAAAAATCCGCCGTCCAATTATGCAGTAACTGGTCTTTACTATTACGATAATGATGTCGTCTCTATTTCCAAAGAGATCAAGCCTTCTCCACGGGGTGAATTGGAAATCACCGATGTGAACCAAGTTTATCTTGATCGAGGGAAGCTGCAGGTGGAGCTTTTGGGGCGGGGAATTGCGTGGCTCGATACTGGGACTCATGTTTCTTTGCTAGAGGCAGCAAATTACATCAAGATTATTGAAGAACGGCAGGGATTGAAAATTGCCTGCTTGGAAGAGATTGCCTATCGACAGGGCTATATCAGTGCTCAGCAGCTAGAAAAGCTTGCTCAGCCCCTGAAAAAAAGTGGTTATGGTGAATATCTGCTTCGATTGCTCGAAGGGAAAATCAGGCTATGAAATTTGTTCCAACAAAAATACCGGATGTTATTGTAATAGAGCCTCAGGTGTTTGGTGATGAGCGGGGCTTTTTTCTGGAAACCTATCACCAGGAAAAATTCCGAAAAGCGGGATTGGATCTGAAGTTTGTACAGGACAATCATAGCAAATCCTCGAAGGGGATTCTAAGAGGGCTGCATTATCAAAAGCCAAACCCGCAAGGAAAGTTGGTGCGTGTAATCTCAGGCGAAGTTTATGATGTAGCGGTAGATATGCGCCAAACTTCCCCAACTTTTGGACAATGGGTTGGTGAGTATCTTAGCTCGGATAATAAAAAAATGCTGTGGGTGCCAGAGGGTTTTGCTCATGGGTTCTATGTGACTAGTGAATCTGCAGAGTTTGTATACAAGTGTACGGATTTTTATTCACCTGCAGATGAACATTGTCTAGCATGGAATGATCCTGTTCTGAATATTCAATGGCCGATTCCGGAAGGGTATGAGCCTAAGCTCTCTGCAAAAGATATGGATGGAAAGCCATTCTTACGTGCGGAGTATTTTTTATGAAAGTTTTGATTACTGGAGCGAATGGTCAGGTTGGTTGGGAGTTGCAGCAAAGAATTCCAGATGGGTATGAAGTATACGCGGTTGATGTGGATCAACTGGATATCCGTGATGAACTTTCAGTTAATGCGTTTGTTGACCGAATAAAACCAGATTTAATCATAAATGCGGCAGCCTATACCGCAGTAGACAAGGCAGAAAGCGATAAAGAAACCGCCTATGCTGTGAATGCGTATGGTGCAGGATATCTTGCGGCGAGTGCAAAAAAAAGTGGTGCTCGATTAATTCATATATCGACTGACTTTGTGTTCGATGGAGCAAAATCTACGCCCTATACGCCAGAAGACAAGCCCAACCCTCTGAATGTATATGGCGCATCAAAGTTGGAAGGCGAAAGACTGGTGGCTGAAGAATGCCCTGATGCGGTGATTATCCGCACTGCTTGGGTATATTCTGTTCACGGCAATAATTTTGTAAAAACCATGCTGCGTTTGATGCGTGAGCGTGATGAATTGAGTGTGGTATGTGACCAAATTGGTACGCCAACGTGGGCAGGCTCATTGGCATCGGCGATATGGGAAATGGCTGATCGGCCGAAGTTGCGAGGTATTTATCATTATACTGATGCGGGGGTGGCGAGCTGGTATGATTTCGCGGTGGCAATACAGCAAGAGGCCTTAGCAATAGGCTTGTTGAGTAAAGAAATCGTAATCAAGCCTATTGCTGCTAGCGAGTATTTTACTCCTGCTCGTCGGCCGTCGTTTGGGGTGCTAGATAAGAAAATGAAGGATGGTCCACTGCTTCATCACTGGCAATTGGTGTTAAAAAAGATGCTTGGGAAATTGCTACGTTCTTTGTAATTCGCATATTCGTTTATTCATGGGTAATACTTAGCTTAAGGAAATGAGATGTTTAATGATAAGTCAATCTTGATTACGGGTGGAACTGGGTCGTTTGGAAAGCGATATGTGAAAACATTGCTTGAGAAATATTCACCAAAGCGGATTGTTATTTATTCTCGAGACGAGTTAAAACAGTTTGAAATGCAACAATATTATAGCGCATCGTGTATGCGTTATTTCATCGGGGATGTACGTGATGCGAATCGCATGGATGAGGCAATGCAGGGTGTTGATTTTGTTATTCATGCAGCAGCTATGAAGCAAGTTCCGGCTGCTGAATATAATCCTATGGAGTGTATAAAGACAAATATACATGGTGCAGAGAATGTCATTAAAGCAGCTATTAAAAATAATGTAGAAAAAATTATTGCCCTATCTACTGATAAAGCAGCAAATCCCATCAATTTATATGGCGCAACAAAGTTAGCTAGCGATAAGCTGTTTGTGGCAGCAAATAATATGGTTGGGTCAAGGAAAACTAGCTTTTCTGTTGTTCGGTATGGAAATGTAGTTGGTTCTCGTGGGTCGGTTGTTCCTTTCTTTAAAAAATTGATATCGCAGGGAGTTGCCGAGCTACCGATTACGCACAAGGATATGACCCGATTTATGATTACTTTGGATCAGGGGGTTGATTTTGTCTTGAAAAACTTTGATCGGATGCAGGGGGGGGAAATTTTTGTTCCTAAGATTCCATCTATGAAGGTGATTGATTTGGCTAATGCTCTTGCGCCAGAACTTCCACATCACATTGTGGGCATAAGGCCGGGTGAAAAATTGCATGAAATTATGTGTCCTTCAGATGATAGTCATTTAACGCTTGAATTTCATGATCACTTTGTTATTGCGCCAACAATTCAGTTTTCGCACAAATCCAATTTTTCTGAAAATAATATTGGTGAAAAAGGCGTGTATGTAGACCAAGGGCATGAGTATCATTCTGGAAACAATAAGGAGTGGTTGAGTCAGAAGGATTTTCTTGAAATGGCCAATGGGTATGAAGAGTGCTAGCTTATGATTCCTTATGGTAAACAAGATATAAGTCAGGCAGATATAGATGCTGTTGTCGATGTGTTGAAGTCTGAATACTTGACGCAGGGGCCGACGGTTCCCCGATTTGAAAAAAATCTAGCGGAATATTGCAATGTAAACTATTCAGTTGCAGTAAATAGCGCGACATCAGCACTGCATGTGGCATGTTTGGCGTTAGGCTTGGGTAAAGGTGATTGGCTGTGGACGTCACCAAACACATTTGTGGCCTCTGCAAATTGTGGATTGTATTGTGGTGCTGATGTTGATTTCGTTGATATCGACCCTCTTACCTATAATATGTGTCCTATTGAGTTGGAAAAAAAGCTAATTCTAGCTGAGAAAGAAAATAGATTGCCTAAAGTGGTTATTCCTGTTCATTTCGCGGGGCAGTCATGCAATATGAAAGAAATAAGGCGATTGGGTGATCGGTACGGCTTTAAAGTTATTGAAGATGCTTCGCATGCTATAGGTGGTAAATACCTAGGCCGCCCTGTAGGTGGTTGTGAATATTCGGATATTACGATATTCAGCTTTCACCCAGTAAAGATAATAACAACGGCTGAGGGTGGAGTTGCAACAACAAATGATGAGTTGTTGTATAAAAAAATGTTGCTTCTTCGGAGTCATGGTATAACCCGAGATCCCAATGAGATGATTGGTTCCTCGGAGGGTGGGTGGTTCTATCAGCAGGTAGATTTAGGATTTAATTACCGTATGACTGAGATGCAAGCTGCGCTGGGGCTAAGTCAGTTATCACGCCTTGACGCGTTTGTTCGACAGCGCCACCAATTGGCTAGTCGATATAATGATATGCTTGTTAATGTCCCGGTGCTTCTTCCATTTCAGTCGAGCTGGGCGTTTTCGGCATATCATTTGTATCCGATTTTATTGAAGACAGATCAGTTGAGTAGAGATCGAGCTGAGATATTTGATGAGCTTCGTAACAAAGGAATCGGTGTTAATGTGCACTATATTCCTGTGCATGCCCAGCCGTATTATCGATCTAGGGGGTTTTCCTATGGCGATTTTCCAGTATCTGAATCCTATTATTCTAGAGAGATAAGTATCCCGATCTTCAATTCGATGACAGTTTCACAGCAAAATGATGTGGTTCGAGCGCTTTCTGAGGTGATAAAGTGAGGTTGTGTGTAATTCCAGCAAGAGGTGGGAGTAAGCGAATACCGAAGAAAAATATTAAATTATTTTGCGGAAAGCCGATTATTGCCTATTCAATCGATGCTGCGAAACGAACCGGTTGTTTTGATCGAATTATTGTAAGTACGGATGATGATGAAATTGCAAGTATTGCTAGTGGCTGTGGTGCGGAGGTGCCCTTTATTAGACCAAAAAGTTTAGCCGATGATTTTTCTGGAACTATTCCGGTTATTAAGCATGCGATTGAATATTTTCGGTCTGGTGGTCTGATGTATGAATATGTTTGTTGTGTTTATGCTACCGCTCCTTTTGTAAGGGAATTAGATATTTTGTCTGCCTTGGAAAAGCTTGAACAGGGTGACTTATTATATTCGGTTCCATTTACGCGATATCGATTTCCCATTCAGCGAGCAGTAAAAATCAATGAGCGTGGTCGCGTTGAAATGTTTTTTCCAGAAAATTTTAATACTCGGTCGCAGGATCTTGAAGAATCATGGCATGATGCGGGACAATTTTATTGGGGAATGGCAGACGCTTGGTTGGCTGAGAAGCCAATTTTTTCTTCTGATACATGGGCTCTTAGTGTACCGAGCTATCGTGTTCAAGACATCGATAATATGGATGATTGGAAACGAGCAGAGGCAATGTATCGTGCCTTGTTAGAAATGAATGAAATTTAGTTATGAACGTTATTTTTAGAGTTGATGCATCGCAATTGATTGGAACAGGTCATGTTATGCGCTGCTTGACTTTGGCGCATGCATTGAGTCATCGGGGAGCTAATTGCTCTTTCATCTGTCGAGAATTGGAAGGTAACCTCTGTGCGGTGATCGAAGGAGAGGGTTTTGAGCTAAATATAATTAATCAACCTGATAAACAGTATGTGTCCGATGATATAGATTTTTTGGCTCATGCAAGCTGGCTTGGTTGCAGTTGGCAAGAAGATGTGCTTCAAACTATATCTGCATTAGATGGTAATATTGTGGATTGGTTGATTGTTGATCATTATGCGATTGATTATCGGTGGGAAAAGGCTCTAAGAGAGTACTGTTCACGAATATTGGTTATCGATGATTTGGCTAATCGAATGCATGATTGTGATGTGATATTGGATCAAAATTTATGTGAGCATTTTTTTACTCGTTATGATTCATTGGTTCCAGATTCAACTATTCGGCTACTCGGACCACGATATGTATTGCTAAGGGATGAGTTTCGACAATCAGACCCTAAGGAAAAAATATCTTGTTTGAAGAGAGTGGCAATATTTTATGGGGGGGCTGATCTGGTAAATGAAACCAGAAAGGTACTATTTTCACTTGTAGAATATTTAAATAAAGGTCTTGAAATTGATGTAATCATTGGTGCCGCAAATCCCTATAAAGTTGATATTGAAGCTTGGTGTGATCATTATGATGGTGTAACGCTTCATTATAATGTAAATAACATTGCAGAGATTCTTGTTGGTGCTGATTTGTTATTTTGTGCTGGTGGAAGTATTACATGGGAGAGATGTTGTCTCGGAGTGCCAGCTGTTGTGACGGTTGTTGCTAGCAATCAGAGGAAAGTGGCAATTGAAATGCAGAAAAGAGGTACGCAAATCTATATAGGAAATTGTGAAGATCTAAGAGATATGGATTATAGAAATATTTTTAAGGAATTGAGTATGAATCCACGTCGTCTAGAGCTCATGCGAAAGAAATCTTTAGGAGTCGTTGATGGTGGTGGAGTTGATCGAGTGCTTGATGCTTTATTGAAGGAGGAATAATGAAGGAGTCTAAGCGATGCAGCATGAGGAGAATGGAAAATAGCGATTTGGATTATGTGCTGGTATGGCGCAATTCTCCTGAAACAAGAAAGAATATGTATACCAGTCACGAAATTACTGCGGAAGAACATCTGGCTTGGTTCGATAGGGTTCAGTCAGATAGTAGTAAACAGTATTTTATTTTTGAGATCGAGGGTGTCCCTGTCGGTGTGATTGCTTATGTGGATATCAATTTATCAAGTAAATGTTGTAGTTGGGCATTTTATTCCGGAAATACTGCTGTTAGAGGTGTCGGCTCATTGATGGAGTATTACGCAATCAATTATGCCTTTAATGAACTAGGTATGGGAAAACTATACTGTGAAGTTCTGTCTTACAATGAATCAGTGATACGCTTTCATCGAAAGCATGGTTTTAGTGTCGAAGGAATATTCCGAAAGCAACACCAATTTGAAGGTGAGTTGTTTGATGTCTACAGGTTGGCATTGTTCAAGATTGAATGGGTAAAATATATTCGGCCTCAAATTGACTCCAAAATGAACAATTCATATCGAGTGAATTCAACATTTAGCAAAGATTTTTTTGTTACATGTGATGATATTAATAGTTTTTCTAAACTTACAGGGGATGATAATCCTATCCATGTTGACAGTGATTATGCAATATCTGTGGGCTTTGAAGACAGGATTGCTCATGGACAATTACTTTGCTCCCTTGTAGCTACTGTATTTGGAACTGAATTTCCTGGAAATGGAACTATTTTGTTAGCACAGAAATATAGTTTTCATAAGCCGGTTTATGCTAATTCATTGTGTAGCCTAAATGTTAAAGTACTTAGTCGAGTAGGGCGAAAATTGTTGGCGTTTGTTAGTATTAGCAATAAAGATGATCAGTGTTGTATATCGGGCGAAGTCGAGTTGTTCGTACCTGTTGATGATAAATAAATATGAGAAATGCATGATGAGCGAATCAATTGCTATTAATGGGCGCAATATTGGTGGGGTCTATCCTCCGTATATTATCGCTGAGTTATCGGCAAATCATAATGGTGATATTCAACGGGCCTTTAAAATCATGGATGCTGCAAAGTCAGCAGGCGCGGATGCGATAAAAATTCAGAGCTATACCCCAGATACGATAACAATTGATTGTGATGGGCCGGACTTCATGTTGACCGAAGGATTATGGGCAGGAAGGTCATTGTATGATTTGTATGCGTGGGCACATACTCCATGGGAATGGCATAAGCCACTTTTCGAATATGCGCGAAAAGTTGGCATTACTATGTTCAGCTCTCCATTCGATAATACTGCAGTAGATTTGCTTGAAGATCTGAATGCTCCTGCATATAAAATTGCTTCATTTGAAGCGATTGATTTACCGCTAATTAAATACGTTGCCTCTACAGGTAAACCGATGATTATTTCGACGGGCATGGCTGATCGAGAAGAAATAGCAGAGGCTATTGAGGCGGCAAGGGAGGGAGGGTGTAAGCAGTTAGCTATTTTGCACTGTGTGAGTGGTTATCCCGCTCCGTCCGGTGATTATAACTTAAAAACACTTGTAGATATGAGGGAGCATTTTGGTGTGCTAGTAGGGTTATCTGATCACACTATTAGTAATGTTACAGCCATAGCGGCAGTTTCATTGGGGGCGTGCATAGTTGAAAAACACGTTACGCTAGATCGCAATGGGGGAGGTCCTGATGACAGCTTTTCACTCGAGCCAAATGAATTGGAAGCTTTGTGTCGAGATTCCAAAATAGCTTGGCAGGCGGTAGGTCATGTTGATTATGGGCAAAAGTCTAGTGAGGTAGGTAATGTTAAATTTAGGCGTTCCTTGTACTTTGTGAAGGATGTTGGTGTGGGGGAGATTATAAAGCCTGAACATGTTCGGAGTATTCGACCAGGGTTTGGTCTTGCACCAAAGTATTTGGATGAGGTTCTCGGTGGGACTATGATTAAAGCTGTAAAAAAAGGGCAGCCAGTTTTACGCGACTCTTTTATTCGTTGTTAGAGTATTTAGACTTTTGGAATTATCTTCATGTTAGGCATGTAAAAAATGGACTCAATCCTTAAACAATTACAAGAAGAATATAACTTAGATATTGAGTCACCATTCACAATTAGAGTGGGAAATGAAACTCACCAGTTGCATTGTCTTATTAAAGGTTATGGCGCAAAGAACGGAATGGTGATCGATAAGGACTGGTATAAAATCAAGGCAATCCAGGAAGAATTAGAGAAAAACGATTATGGATGCTCTTGTATTGAAATAACTGATACTGAAGGTTTTCAAGAAGTTTTAGATGATTGGGGTAAATCAAATGCCTAACAAGAAAATCAAGATCGTTCGCTATCGCTCACTGGGACGCTCCTTTCATTCGCGACCCTTATTAACACTTTAGGCAATAGGAGAACGTGGCATGTATGACGAGACAAAAGACATTCTCATTCCGATTGCCTCAATCCTTGTTTCCGTCGTAGTAGCATACTGCACTGCAATTTACGCCTTTCGTCGCGAGTCCAGCCATGGCCGTCTTCGGCTGCTAGAACTTGTTCGCCGTTACTTCCTCAACGTTCTGAATGCGTCCGACCAAGGCACAAACCAAATCAAACAGGATGCCACTTCAAAGAAAATGTACGTGGAAGAGCTGAAAGCTATTCTCCAAGAGCTTCAAAATTTGGTGGCGCATCCATACTTCTCCGTTCTCATCGAGAAGTATCCTCTCTTGTCAATGGTGCTCGTTCAATCCAGACGCGAAATAGTTGAGCATGAAATTCAGAAGTCATTCGCGCTTAACGTCGGAACAATGACGCAGTTTTGGCGGCTTCACCAGATCCTGAGTAAAGACTTGTCGAAGATCATGAAATCAGAGCTCGACAAGACAATCATCTTGCTGGCAACCGCGCACAAGCTGGGGGGGCATCGAGTGAAATATTGCCTAACAACGCCATGAACGCGGACATCAAAAAACGTGGCTCCTTCGTCGCGCCACTTTTTGCTGCCGGTTATGGCGAACGTTAAGAGATTAGATTGTTTCTAATAATGCGAGCGTAAGGTGTATAAATTCAGAGAGAGCTTCAATGCTCAAGATCTTGCAGCGGAGGAGTGTTATTGTTCATATGAGACGCTAGTTGTAGAATTAGCTAGAGTTATGAATGAAATACATAATGAGGAGCGCTCTGTTCGATACTGGGAACATTTGTTAGGCGCATATATATTATGGTCATTACAAGTTGTGTATGAAAGGTATGTTTTTGTCATTAAGGGGGGCAATATGATGAGAAAGCCAGT